>JBGTHI010000682.1:0-14900 GCA_041746295.1 Myxococcaceae bacterium | reverse complement strand
GTAGCGGCCATTGCCGACCACCAACTGGAGCACCCGCAGTCGCAGGGTGCGGCCCTCGATGATCACCTTCACTTCGAAAGGCCGGTGGGTCGCGACCGCGGACGCGGCGGCTAAGAGATAGCCTGCCGGGCCAAGCCTCTTCAGCGTCCGGCTCAGGCGGCGGGTCATCCCCGGTGTGAAGCCGATGCTCAGCGCATTGAGAAAGTAACGGCCGTCGACCCTCCCCAGGTCGACCTGAAGCTCGTGCCCCAGAGCAATCAAGTCGCACGCGCTCTCGAGCTCGAGCGGTATCCCCAATCCTCGGGCGAAATCATTTCCCGTGCCCAGCGGGAGGAGCCCTAACGGCACCTCGGTCTTGGCGAGCACATGTGCGATCGCGCTAAAGGTTCCGTCACCGCCTCCAGCAAGGATCCTCCGGACCCCGGAGCGGACCGCGCTCTTCACCCGTTCGGGGATCCGTTCCGGATGGCTCTCCGCCACCGCTTCGTCGACGGCGACGCCCCGCGACCGTAGGAGTTGCTCGGCGGCACGGAACTGCTTCGCGCCTGAGCGGGCTTGGCTGTTGACCAGGAGCAGCGTGGGGCCGTCCATGCGCAGGTCGCTACCGGGCATTGTGGAGCTGGAACCGAAACACGAAGCGCGCGGGCAGAGCGCCGCGCCAGCGCAGCAAAAGGCGAGGGGCCTCAACCAGCTCTCCGTAGCCCGGCGAATAGAGGTAGGGCTCGATCCTGGCTTCCAGGTCGGCTGGAAGATCAAGCTCGAGCGCCGGCGCGCCCAGGGGCTGGACGCGAACACTCTGTCCCTCCAGCGCTGCCTCCACAGGAGCGAAATGAATCGGCCACCAGAGATCATGGTTGCCTGTCCCCTCAAACCGGTCTTCGATCAAAAGCCCTGGCCAGAGTCCTGGCCGCAGCCCACCCTCGGGACGAACACTCAGGTTGCCCAGGTCGAAAAGACGCCGGAGCGCGACCTTTCCCGGCAGCCGTTGGTAACCGCGGTGAGAGGCAATCAGCCGCCCCTCCGAGTGCGCGTGAACCGAGGCATAGGCTCCTTCCGGCAGCGCGAACAGCCGGTCGGGATTGAGTGGTGCCTGCTCCTGACCGTCGACCTGCGGCGTGTTGTGCATCGCAGTGCCACGATACCGGTTTCTGAGCATGGGATCGCGGGTGTAGGTAGGCGTTCCGGGATCTACGACGACCGGGTTTCCTCCGACATGGAGCTCGAAGGACAGCTTGTCATTGTGGCTGTGGCCGCCCACCCCGCGTTGACCCTGACGGCCGGCACAGACCGCTACCTCCCACTCGCCATTCCGGAGCAGGTAGAGCCCGGCCGCCGTGGACCACCAATCTCCCTGCTCCGCGTGTGCGGCGAGCCGTGAAAACCTCTCCGCGCCCGACTCTCCGAGCAGCCAGAGCGCCTCGTCCGGAAGCTCCGCGTCCCCCTGCTTGAGCAATGGATCGCCGAAGAGCGCAGCCCCCAGCGGTGCCAGGTAGCCGTGATCCAGGCTGCGCCTTTCGGCCAGGGCCAGCGCTCTACCGGAATCGTTGTCGCCGATCTGCGGAGCCAAGCCGGCTTGAGTCACATACCCGGCGCTGCAGCGGAACATTCGGTGCAGCCGCTCTCGGTAGCCTGCCCCTAGCTCGAGGCCGGCCCCTGGTGCCGTCAGCGCCGCCAGCAGGAAGAGCTCGAGCGAGAGCCGGTGGTAGGGCACCGATCCTTCGAACGACATTCCGTCAGGATGGACCTGCGCCATCATTTCCGCGGACAACCTTCCCGCCGCCCGTTTGGCGCGCCTGCGGGCTCCAGGAAGCTTGGGCAGCAGCGCACCCACCACGACCAAGCCGACCAAACCGGAGAGTAGATGGTTGTTCGGAACCGCGCCGGAATCCTCAAGATGCGCTTCCACGAAACGCAGATGCTCCGCGATCGATCTCAGAACCGCGGTGAAGAATCCGGGAGCGCTCAGCTGTGGCGCGTCAGCGAACAGGTGGAGCGCCTGCGCCAGATTCACCGCTCGGAGCGCCACCTCCATCGGGCTCTTCCATTGAACTCCCGACGGCATCGGATGGGTACGCAGGAAGTCGGCCACACTGTCGACGAACTCCTGGGCATAGGCGCTCCGGCGCTGCGCATCGCCTGCTTCATCGGCAGCCCAGTAACCCTGCCCCAGAGCCAGCGCGCCCTCTAACCGACCGAGCGCCCAGGGATACTTGAGGTCCGCTCCCGACGGTGCCGGCTGACCGACGAGGAATCTCTCGCCCAGCACTACGTCCAGGTCCCAGTCGATCGGTCCGGGACCGAAAGTGACCTTCCGCTCAAACACGGTGACCTGGCGGGCGAGCGCGCGATCGGCGCGGGCAAGCGCGCGTGCCCTTGCCTCAGGCTGGGAGCGCAGAAGTCTCCTCAGCCCCTCCCGCCTATCCAGATGGCACCATAAGGCGAACCGCGTCGGCTCCAGGGCGGCCGAAATCAATTGCGACTCGTCCACGGCGTGATGGGCCCTCCGGAGCTCCGCTTCCGTGAGCGGTCTACCTCTGCGGTACCACCGCTCCTGGACCTTCCGGCTCCCGCGCCGTATCAAGGTGTCGCCCAGCTCCCTCGGCGAGAGCCTGCGCGCCAGCGCGAGATAGGATTTCAGCGCTCCCATTCGATTCTCCATTCGAGAGAATTTTCCGATCGACCACGGTAAGAATTTCGGCATCGACCCCGGCCCCCGAAGGCCTCCCCTTCGAACAGCCCGAGGAGAGAGGCAACTCCGACCCCGAGTCCTGGGCACGGAATGTGCTGTGCGGTTCGGTCATGAAGCGGTTTTGAAGGCCGCCGCGGGGAACGTCAACCATGTTCGAACAACCGGCGTCCTACGCCGAGCTTGATGCGGCACTCAGGCGTGTCCGTCACGATCTCAAGACGCCGATGTCCGTCATCAAGGGGTACGTGGACATGATGCTGCGCGGGATGGGCGGAGAGCCCACGCCCGCGATGCGCCGCTACCTCGAGCGAACGTCCGACGCGGTCCGCAAGGAGCTGGCGCTTCTGGATTGCTTCCTGGCTTCGCCTTCGGGCCTGCTTGAAGCCACCTCGGAGCCCGAGGGGAGCGCTCCCGACTTATCGACGGGGCGACCGCCGGCCGTCACTCATCTGCCTAACCAGCAGGAACCATCGTAGGCGCTAACGTCGCCGGCGGTATCGGGAAGCCACGGCGGCCAGGAACCACGGCAGGACCGTCCAGGGGATCGGGGCGGGCGCCGCGTTGCAGCTCCAACTGCTCACGCCCGCTGTCCCCTTGTTGACCGCCACGACGCTGTAGCTGGCGCTCGACAGCCCTTCTCCACACGGCGGCGTGGCGCCGCCTTTGGGGTAGACCTCACAAAAGCCGCCGGCTGTCCCTGGGTCGATCACCCTCTTGGAGGTTTCTCCGGGCGGCGCGGAAGGCTGCATGGTCGAGTCCAGATCGGCCACATGTGCGAAGCCCACCGCGTGTCCGATCTCGTGGGTCAGCGTGTTCTGGATATCGATCACCACGCAGTCCGGCCGAGGGTCATCGTTGGAACAGGGCGGTGAGTCGACGGTAGTGAAGAGAAAGCCCTGACCGATGCCTCCGCTCGACGCGTTGAACTCCACGTCGGCATCGAAGATCGCACCGGTTCGCGCATTGAAGCTCAGGGTGGTGAGCGCGATCACCTCGGGGCCATGGTCCCAGCAGCCATACTTGTTCGCGCAGCTGTCGTTCACCTGGCAGGCGTCGCCGGACGGGACCGCGTCCACGCAGCTCCTCTCGCGAAAGGTGACCACGTTCTGATTGGCGGCGGTCGGGTTGTAGCCGACCGAGCCATCGTTGGTGGCTCCCCCTTTCACGAAGGTGAAGTCGCTGCAGCTCGATACGACGGCACGCCAGGTCTGAAAGGAGGTATCGATCGCTCCGAACTCCTGGCTACCCGGAGTCCGAGCGCTGCCCACGGCGTGGACGTTGTAGCTATAGCTCCGGCCAGGCCAGGCCAGACAGACGTTCGGATCCTGATCCGAGGTGGTCCGGGTATAGGCCTGCGCCCGCGCGGTGCCCGCGATCATCAGTAGCAGCACACTTACAAAGCGGGAGACCCTACCCATGACACCTCCGAGCTCCAGCCTTCGCAAGACCGAACCGCCGCGCGCCCAGCATCAGCAGAGGCCAGGCCAACAGCGCTCCACCGGCGAGCTCGCCGCTCGTGGCACAGCCGGATCCGCCAGAGCCGTTCGGTGAGGAACCCCCCTCTCCGCTGCCATCCACGCAGTCCTGACTCGCTCCAGCCTTGGGGTAGATCTCGCAGACCGCGCGTTCGGTTCCCGGATCCAGGTTGCGCTTCTGCAGCTCACCCGGGGTGGCCTTGGCGCTCATGGTCGACTCGGTGCTGGCCGCATGGTCCAGCCCCACCAGATGCCCTACCTCGTGCGTCACGGTGTTCTGGACATCGGTGGCGACACAGCTCTGGGTGAGGTCGGGGGGAGCGCAGACCGGTGAATCGGCGGTGCTGAACTTGAAGTTGGCCGCATTCAGCTCGATGTCCGCGTCGAAGATGCGTCCGGTCCGGACATCGTAGGTCGTGGTGGTCACGCCGATACTGCCGGGCTCGTGATTCCAGCAGTCGTAGGCATTGTTACAGCTTCCATCGTCCCAGCAGGAGTCGGCTGCCGGCGCTAACTGTTGACACTTCTTAGTGCGGAACAGCACCTGATTGACGTTGGAGGCCCCGGCCGTGACCGAGTACCCCAGCTTGCGGTCGCTGACCCGCGGTCCTTCGATGAAGGCAAGGCTTCCGCATGTGGAGAAGGCGGAATTCCACACTCCGAAGCTGCTCGTTACCGCGGCGAAAACCGACTCGCCAGGCAGGGCCGGATTCCCCGCGCTGTTCTGGTTGAAGACAATCTGAGTGCTCTCACGCCAATACAGACAGTGACGGGCACTCACCGCCACCTCCGGGTCCGCCACCCGGCTGCGGCGGTACGCCCCGTCGGACGGATCTGGAGACAACGCCAGCAGGAGCCGGAGCCCCAGCTGAGTTGCAGGCGAAAGGATCACGGATGGCTCGATCCCGGCTGGCCCTGAAGGGCCCGGCGAATCTGCGCGCGAAGAACGGTCCAGGCGAGCGGCTGGCTCTCTCCCGCGACCGGCTGCCGCGTCTTGGGATCCAGGAAGAGGACATCTCGCACGCTCTCCGGAATCGCGAGCAGCCCACCGTCCGACCCCCGGTCGATCCGGTACTTGCCCTGCACCGCTCCTTCCACCAGGTAGCGACCTCCGCGAGGGTCTCCCAGGAAGACCAACACCTCCTCGCCCTCGGAGAAGGCGGCCAATCCGCTGACCGTCTGCGCGATGTCGCCTACCCTGCCGCCCGGCTGGGTGACCCGTACCCTGGCGCCCGGGCTCCCCTTGAGGGTCTCGGAGACAGCCAACTCGACGTCGGTGATGATCCGCATCCCGTCGCCGCTCCAGCGGCTTTGAGCGCGAACGACCCTGCCCCGCGCGATCACCGCCGACTTCCGCGCCAACTCTTCCACCGCCTGCTTGAGGATAGTGGAGGCCTGCGCCGTCTCGCTCAGGGCGGTGACCGCCAGCAGCGCCACTACCCAAACGCCGCTCGGCACACTATTGCGCATCCATCTCATGAAGAATCCTCGCGCCACGTGCGGGTGGAAACCGCTGTCGAGTCTACCCCATACCTTCCAGGCTTTCATTGACCCTATAGATGGCCATTTGTTATCGCCTTGGCCCCTATGCCCTCGCCCCGCGTCCGCTTCGCCCCGTCGCCCACCGGCTACCTGCACATCGGCGGTGCGAGAACCGCGCTGTTTAACTGGCTTTACGCACGTCGCCACGGTGGAACCTTCATGCTCCGGATCGAAGACACCGACCAGGGGCGTTCCACCGAGGCCTCCCTCAAGGCCATCTTGGAGGCCCTGGAGTGGTTGGGGCTCGATCACGACGAAGGCCCCTACTTCCAGAGTCAACGGCTGGGACTCTATAAGGAATGGGCGGAGAGGTTGATCTCCGAAGGGAAAGCCTACCGCTGCTGTTGCAGCAAAGAGGATCTCGACGCCCGCCGGCAGGTCTTCGAACGGCAGAAGCGCCCCTACAAGTATGAGGGCACCTGCCGGAATAGAGCGGACGTGCCGGAGGGCAAACCGCATGTCGTCCGCTTCAAGGTTCCGGACGCGCTTTCGACCGTGGGCTTCACCGATCGGGTCCTCGGGAAGATCACCAAAGAGACCTCCGACCTGGACGATTGGGTGATGGTCCGCACCGACGGCATGCCGCTCTACAGCTTCGCCTGCGTGATCGACGATCATCTGATGGAGATCGAGCTGGTGGTTCGGGGTCAGGAGCACATCAACACCTCTTTTCCGCAGCTGATGCTCTATCGGGCGATCGGCTGGGAGCCGCCGGAGCTCGCGCACATTCCGCTCATTCTGGGAACCAACCGGGAGAAGCTCTCTAAGCGGCTCCATCCCGAGGCGGACGTCATGCTGCATCGGCAGAATGGGATCCTTCCCGAGGCGCTGCTCAACTTCATCGTCCGATTGGGTTGGTCCCATGGAAACGACGAGGTGTTAAGCTTGGACCAGATGAAGGAATGGTTCGACTTCGAGCAGGTGGGGACCACCTCGGGCGTCTGGAATTCGGAGAAGCTCAGCTGGCTCAACCAGCAGTGGCTGAAGCGGCTGGAGCCCTCCCTCGTAGCTCAGCGGCTGGTTCCCTTCCTGGAAGCGCGGGGCGCGCCGGCCAAGGGTGACCCCCGGCTCGAGAAGATCGTGCTTGCGCTGCGTGAACGGAGCAGGACGCTCGTGGAGATGGCGGAGCTGGCGCTTCCCTTCTTCGGCCGGGGTGTGACGCTCGACCCCAAGGCGGCTCAGAAGCACCTCACCGCGGAGTCCCGGCCGTTGCTCACGGCGCTGCGGACCAAGCTGGCAAACCTGACCGCGCTGAAAGGCTGGCAGACCCTGGAGCTCGACGCGCAGGTGAAGGCGGTCTCGGAGGAGGCCAACATCGGGATGGGCAAGGTGGCCCAGCCTCTGCGGGTAGCGATCACCGGGGGCACCATCAGCCCCGGAATCGGCGAAACCCTGGAGCTGATCGGCCGGGAGGAGTCGCTGCGGCGGTTGGACGCCGCCCTCGCCAAGCTCGCGCAGCCGAACGCGGGAGCGTAACGTGCGGCCCGTGCCTTGGCTTGACACCCTCGTTGCCGTAGCCGGCGCGGTCGCGCTGCTGTTGTCCGCCACAGCTCAGGCAGAGGTTGTCCTCGGTGCGCAGATACTCGACGGCGCACGGAAGGTGGGTGAGCTGCGTTATCGATCGCCCAAGAGGTACGAAGAGACGTTGCAGCATTACCGGGTGGTCTACCCGCTCGGGCAGTACCTGCGGAAGCCGATCGTGAGCCAACCGGGAGTCCGCGCGGTGCACATCGCGATGCCCGCAGGGCGGCAGTTCGATGGATTGAACATTTATGAGGCGAACGATGAAGTTCGGATCTACGTGGTGCCGGCGAATGATGTAGAGAGGCCGGGCAGGAAGCGGGCGACGCCAAAGGCTGTGAGGCCGGCCAAGCCAATGAAGCAGAAACGGTAGGTGCGGACCAATTCTTGGGGGATCGTCTAATGGCAGGACAGCAGACTCTGACTCTGCTTATCTAGGTTCGAATCCTAGTCCCCCAGCTTGAATCCTCTGAGTCATTGACTCAGGACGGGCAGCTGCTCTACACAGCCGCCCGCAGTTGCAGTGCAGCAGGCCCTATCGTCTAGCGGTTAGGACGGAGCCCTCTCACGGCTCAAACCGGGGTTAGAGTCCCCGTAGGGTCACTTGAGCTCCCGCTTCAGCCCTGGTTGGTCGAAGCGGGAGTCTCTCGGCATGGTAGGAGCCCTCCCGCCCTCCAAGGTGCCCATCGAGCCGTCTAGCCGGCGTTCACCGGCACGAGCAGAACCTCATGCAGCCGACCGTCCACTCGACTCGAGCGCCCAGCTGAGCCGCCAGCTCCCTCACCGCATCGGCCTCGACCCCCCTCACTTCGCGGCCGTGGCTCAGGGTAAAGGGGGGATTGTCTGTGGCTCCTACCCTCAAGGTGCCTTCGCGAACGCGATCC
Source organism: Myxococcaceae bacterium (assembly GCA_041746295.1). GTDB lineage: Bacteria > Myxococcota > Myxococcia > Myxococcales > Myxococcaceae > JBGTHI01. The sequence continues at coordinate 6,789 of JBGTHI010000682.1, read as the reverse complement.
GAGGTGTGCTGCGGGTCTCGGGGCATCCCGCAGGCCGCCAGGAAGACCATCCACCCGCCACACAATTTCAGCGCCGTGCTGCACGCGAGCTGCGATGCTTGGATCTGAATTGGCACAATCCCGGCAAAGCACGATTCTCTTCGGCTGCACCGCCGCGATCTACTTATTGGCCTTCCCGTATCACCCCAAGCTTCGTTCACCGAATGAGCTCAGCCGGCTCTGGGAAGCCCGAGCCATCGTGGACCATGGCACCCTCGAGCTAGGTCGGACTCTTGCCGAGCATGGCCGGGTGGGAGACCTCTCGGTGGTGGAGGGCCGCTACTACCCGTCCAAGGCCCCCCTGCTCTCGTTCTTGGCGGTCCCGGTGGTCGCCGCGCTGGAGCTGGCCCAGCGACTCCGGGGCTTGCCGCCCCAAGCGTTCGGCGAGTTGGCCCTGGTATTCTGGAGCCGCCTTTTTCTCACCGTGCTGCCGGCACTCGCGATGTTGGTCTGGCTGCGCCGTTTTCTTCGCGCCTACTTCGATGCAGGGCTCGCTGACGCGCTGGTCGCCACCTACGCTTTGGGCACAATGGCGCTCTCCTTCGCGCAGATGTTCATCAGCCACCAACTCACCGCAGTGCTGCTCTTCTGCAGCTTCTACTCTCTGTGGCGGCACCGGCGCGGAGAGTGGGCGCCATGGGCCGAGGGGATGGCGGGTGCCTTCGCGGGGGCGGCGCTGGCCTGCGAGTACACCGCGGCGATCGGCGTCTTCGGCCTGATGATCTATGGCGCGGCCTCGGCCAAGGCTCCGCGTGCGATCCTTGGGACCGCAGCGCGCATGACCGCCGGCGCCCTTCCCTTCGTTCTGGGGCTAATGGCTTATCACTGGGCCTGCTTCGGCCATCCCCTGGAAACCGGCTACCGCCATCTGAACGACGCCGCCTACCAGCCGTGGCACCTGGGCGGCTTTCTGGGAGTTAAAATCCCGGACCGGCACGCTCTCCTCCTCTCCCTCTTTTCCCCCCTGCGCGGGCTGTTCGTGCTCTCGCCTTTTCTCCTCCTGGCGCCGGCGGGCTTGGGGGCAATCCGATCGCGGCTGCAGGATCGCGCCCTCTTTCTCTCCACGGCGGCCATCTCGGCCCTCTACCTCTACTTCACCGCCTCCTTCAGCTACGACTCCTGGGGCTGGACGCCGGGTCCGCGCCATCTCACGCCCTGGCTCCCATTCCTGATGCTCCCGGTAGGGCTCGCGATCCAGAGGCTGCTTGAAGCCGCCGAGACCTCGATCGGTGCGCGCATCGTTGCGGGCGCCGCCGTGGCGCTGTGCGGCCTGTCGATCGCCCTGACTATCACGGTCGCTCAGGTCAACTACATCCCCGACGATGTCTCCACGTCGCTCTTCTCGCTGGCGCTTCCCTTGATGCGGGACGGCTACTGGGTGCCCAACGGATTGCTCCTGCTGGGGCTGCCCGGCCAATTCGGAGCGATCCTGCTCCTGGCTATCGCGGCCATTGCGGCGGCGATCGTGATCCGCCTGCTGATGCCACGGAGCTTGGGCCGAGCCGCCTGGGCCGGCGCACTGATCGCCGCAGGCCTTCATCTCGGCTGGCTCTTGATGGCGACCCGAGGTGACACCGCCGACCGCCGGGCGCTTAGTTTCCTCAAGGCCTCCTGGCTCACCCCACCAGGCCGAGCTCCGTTACTGGGGGAGTGAAGTGGATCTCTTAAGGGAGGCAGGTGAGACGCGCGCTTGTGTCCCCGCGAACGCTGCGATAACGACCGTCAACGATGACTGTCGCTCGAACCGATGCCACTGGAGCCGGTGAGCTGGATCCGGTGATCCTCGCTTTCACCACCTCACTCGGCGCTGACAAGGCTCTTTACGCCGCCGACATCGCAGGCAGCCTGGCCCACGTCCGAATGTTGGAAGATAGGCGGATCCTCTCACCCGAGGACGCTGCGGCGATCCGCAGGGGTCTGAAGGGGATTTACGACGAGGCAGAAGCGGGCACCCTTTCCTGGGCTCAGGAAGAGGACATCCACATGGCGATCGAGGTGGAGCTGACCCGAAGGATTGGTGAACCCGGTCGGCGGATCCACACTGCACGCTCCCGAAACGACCAAATCGCGCTGGATGCACGGCTCTTCCTGCGCGAGTGCGCAGCGGGAACGTTGGAGCTCCTGGCTCGGGCGATCGAAGTTCTGGACGCGAAGGCCTCGTCGGAGGAGGGGCGCTTCTTGCTCCCTGCCTACACCCACCGGCAACGCGCTCAGCCGGTCTCACTCGCCTATGTCCTCGCCGCCTACGCCCAGATGCTCGCCCGAGACCTACGGCAGTTTGGCAACGTTCTTGACGCGCTCGATGAGTGTCCTTTGGGATCCGGCGCCGTGAGCGGCACATCGCTTCCTACCCGTCGCGAACGGACGGCGGAGCTCCTCGGCTTCTCGAGGCTAACCGCCAACGCCTTAGACACGGTCGGAGATCGCGATTTCGCGCTCGACTATGGCTACGCGGTCTCGCGCAGCCTCATTCATCTATCGCGCATCTCCCAGGATCTGGTCGACTACGCTTCCCAGGAGTTCGGCTTCATCGAGCTGTCCAACGACATCAGCTTCGGCTCTTCGATGATGCCACAGAAGAAGAACCCGGATCTGTTCGAGCTGATCCGGGGGAAGTCGGCGCACGGCATTGGAGCGCTGACCTCCCTGCTCGCCATGGTCAAGGGGCTGCCGGTGGGCTACGTGCGCGATCTCCAGGAAGACAAGCTCAGCTACCTGACGACCGCTGGGAACCTCTCTCAGTGCCTCACTGCCTTTACCCGCGGGTTCCAGGGAGTTCGATTTCGGCAAGAGCGGATGGCCGCGGCATTGGAGGGCGGAGAGACCCAGGCCACCGACCTTGCGGAGCGGCTGGTTTCACGGGGCCTGCCCTTCCGCTCGGCCTACCAGGCGGTGGGTGCGCTGGTTCGCCAGTGCGGCAAGGCCGGCAAGCGTTTGGAGGCAGCGGGTGCCGCCGAGCTGGAAGCCGCGGGTGGAGCGATCCGGCCGGACGATCTAGAGGTTCTGAACGCGGATCGGGCGGTTGCCGCCAAGGAGAGCGCCGGAGGGACGGGCCCCAAGAGCGTTGCCCGGCAATGGGAGGCTCTGCGCACCGAGGTCTCGTCGGGGCGGAAGCAGGCCCGCGCGATCGTGCGATTGCCGGAGCTGATTCAGCGGCTTGCCTAGCCCGGGTCACAGCTTGCCCCGTACCTTCCGAGATGTCTTCGCGGATGTCGCGCCGCTCTACCGGCTGGGGGATGTCCGCTTTCGCTACGAGCCCAGCCTCCTGATGGCGGAGGTGATGGTTCTCCGGACGCGCTGGAGCTCCGCGTCGGTCGGAGGCGCGGCAGCCCTGGCGGCAGGCGGCCTGAGCGCGGCGGTGCTGTTGAGCTCTCCTTCGCAGATCGGCCTTGCCACGGTCCTGGCGATTCTCGCCGCAGTCTTCGCCGCCTGGGTGCTGAGGGCCGAGTCGAAAACCCAGGGTCGAAACGGCTTCGTCCTCAACTTCGCCACCGAGACACTCCGGCTCGATCTTCCCGGGCGGGGGAAGCACGGCCCCGGCACGGTGCTGGTTTCTTTCGATCAGGTCCGGGATCTCCTTGTCGAGCCGTCGGCGTCGGGAACTCAAGCGCTGGTGGTCTACTTCAAGGAACCAGCCCAGGAGATGGTTCGCGGAGAAGTGCTGGTCGACCGGATTGCTCCGCGCGAAGAGGAGCCCCTGCGCCGAACCTTTAGGAAGCTCCGGGCGGCTCTTGGGCTGCCGGAGGAGGAGCTCGATTGAGTACTCGGTTACGCCACCCAGCTCGTCGCGCAACGCCTCAATGTTCTGGGTCATGTAACCTACCGGGTTCATCAGCTCATGCGCGATGCCCGCGCTGACCTGCCTCACCGCGCTCTCGAACTCGCGCAATCTTCCCTGAAGCGTGTGAATCCTGACACCGTCCTCCAGCGCGGCGAGCAGCTCCTCCTTGACCCAGGGTTTCACGAAGTAGCCCACTGCATCACCCCGCCGAGGGTCTGCGCCGCCCCACAGGTTCTAGGAGACTCCGCCCTCCGAGCGGCGGCAGACTCCTCAATCGCCGCGCTCCCAGCCGTTTGGCCCCGGGCATAGGGGTTGCTCAATCCCCGGGCGTGAGCTTCTACGCCGCATCGATCCGTCGCCTCCTACCTCTCGCGTTCCTGTGCGTCGCGGGGGGCGCTCACGCCTACGTCCTGAAGCAGGATTCGTCCGGTTCGCCGGTGCAGTGGAACAGATCGGTGGAGTTCGTGGTCGACAGCGACGCGGCCAGGGATTTCAACGAGCCGAAAGCCTTCGAAGCGCTGCAGTCGGCCGTCACCGCCGTTGCCCGCGCTGCTCCGGGCCTCCACATCTCCGTACGTCAGGGCGCCGCCCGGGGACTGGGCTATGACGACCACGGCCCCAACCAGAACGAAGTGGTCATCCCCGACACCTGGGATTTCGACAAGAACTCCATCGCAGTGACGGTCCTGACCGTGGACGCCAAGTCGCACAGGATCCTCGACGCCGACATCGCCTTTAACAAGGTCTATCGCAAATTTCGGGTTCTCGAGCGCAGCCAGCCCGGCGTGGGCGAGTACGACGATATCCAGAATGTCGCCACCCATGAGCTGGGCCATGCTCTCGGGCTGGCCCACAATGAGGCCGACACCGCCGCGGTGATGTACCCGGGCGCTCGCCGGGGAGAGATCAACAAGCGGATCCTCACCACCGACGACGAGGACGGGTTGCTGCTTCTCTATCCGGCAACCGGAGCCTCCGCCTTGGACGGCAGCGGCAGCGGAGAGCCACAGACCGGCTGCGGTACAACGGGCTCCTCCGGTGGGCTGCTCCTCCCCTTCTCCCTGGTCCTGCTGGCGCTGTTCCTTAAGGGCCCTAAGCGCCGCGCTGCCCGCGGGCCGGCCGGACTTCTCCTGGGCGCGCTGCTGCTTCCGGCAATCGCCAGCGCCTCGCCGCTCGAGCGGGCGCAGGCTCGGGTTCAGTCGGCGTCGATGGTCGTCACCGGCGAAGTGGTCTCGACCCACACCCTGAGACTCCCGAGCAACAGCAAGCTGCTCTTCACCCAGGTGGAGCTAAAGGTCCGGGAGTGCCTCAAGGGCAGCTGCCCCAAGACCATCACCGTCGTGGTCCCCGGCGGCCGCAACGGGAACATCGAGCAGATTGTCGAAGGTCACCCAGTTCCGGAATCCGGTGGTGTGGTGGGCGTAACGGTGGAGGGCACCGATTCGAGTGGAAGCCGGGAAGCTCCGGCGCCGCGCCAGACCGCGGTCTACCGCCTGAACCTCCTGCGCGACTTCGCGGCCTTCGCCTCCGGGCTGCAGAGCGCCCGCATCAAGACCACCCTTTCCCTTTCCAAATAGGAGCATCGCAATGTCCGCCACGCCTCGTAAGGTTCTAATCGTCGACGACGAGGAATTGGTGTGTCACGCGCTCCGCCGCTCCCTCCGACGCGAGGGATATGAGATGCACTTCGCACATCAGCCGAACCAGGCTCTGGAGCTCCTGGGGCAGCATGAGTTCGACCTGGTGATGTCGGATCACCTGATGCCCAACATGACCGGCCTGGAGTTCCTCAAGCTGGTGCGCGACCGCCATCCCGACTCGGTACGGCTGATGCTCACCGGCCACGCCGACATGCAGACGGCCATCGAGGCGATCAACCACGGCGAGATCTACCGCTTCCTGACCAAGCCCTGGGACGACACCGAGCTCAAGGTGACGCTGCACCTCGCCTTCGAGAAGCTGGATCTGGAGCGCGAGAACCGCCGCCTGATGGCGATGGTTCGCCGGCAGCAGAACCTGATCCAGACGCTGGAGGCGGAGCACCCGGGAATCGCGGCGATCACCCGGGATGCGGCGGGCGCGATCATGATCGACGGCAACGACGCGATCGGTGGCGCGGGCCCTTAGAACAGCAGCCGCATTGGATGCTCGAGCAGCGCTTTGAACTCCCTCAGAAACTCCGCCCCGATAGCGCCGTCGGCCGCACGGTGATCCACCGAGAGCGTGGCGGACATCATCTTGCGCACCACCAACTGGCCGTCCCGGGCCACCGGCTTCTCGGTGGCGGCACCGACTGCGAGGATCGCCGCCTGCGGCTCGTTGATGATCGCCTGGAAGGTGTCCACCCCATACATGCCGAGGTTGGAGATAGTGAGCGAGCCCCCCGAGTACTCGACCGGCTTCAGTGCCCTCTTCCGGGCACGCTCCGCCAGGGACCGCGCCTCTGCAGAGATGGCCGAGAGACCCTTGAGATCCGCATCGCGCAGCACCGGGGTGATCAGCCCGTCCTCCAACGCCACGGCAATACCCACGTCCACGTTGTGGAGCTGGAGTACGTGATCGCCCTGGTAGGAGACGTTGAGCTTGGGCGTCTTCCGCAGCGCCGCGGCGGCTGCCTTGATCACGATGTCGTTGACCGAGATCTTGGACTCGAGCGCCTTGGCCTCCTCGCGAATCTTCATCACCGCGTCCATCTCCACCTCGACCGTGAGGTAGAAGTGGGGCACGCCCGGCTTAGCGGCGACCATCCTCTGGGCAATCACCTTGCGCATACCAGTGAGCGCCACCTGCTCCGGCTCGCGCCGCTCGAACGACGGCACCGCGACCGGCGCTGAGGGTCTTACCTGGCTGGCCGCTCCACCCTCGGCGATCGCCTGTTCAATGTCGCGCTTGACGATCCGACCCTGCGGCCCGGAACCGTGGAGCTCGGAGAGATCCAGCCCGGTCTCCGAGGCCATCTTCTTGGCCAG
>JBGTHI010000681.1:0-7087 GCA_041746295.1 Myxococcaceae bacterium | reverse complement strand
GCGCCGTGCCGCTGGCCTTGGGCGCGCCGCTGCTGCTCTCCGCAGTCTGTCTCGCGGGGCCGCTGCTGTCCGCCTCCGCCCGCACCTTGTTCATCTCCGGCTGCTCACCGGTGCTCCATCTCGGGCTATGTCTGCTGCTCGCCATGCCCTCGGCCCTGATTGCCTGCTGCGCGGGGCTGTTCTGCGGCTTTGTGATGCAGGGCCGCATCAAAGCGCTGCTCCTGTACATGCTGCTGCTCCTACTCTCTCTGGCTTGGACCGGCTGGCCGCTCTACTTCGGACCGCAGGCGCATGCCTTCAATCACTTTCTGGGCTATTGGCCCGGGCCTCTTTACGATGAAGCGCTGAAGCTCCGCCCCGGGCTGGTCTGGTTCCGTCTGGAGACGGCCCTTTGGGCCTGCCTCCTGGTCGCGCTGGCGATGCTCCTCATCGACTTCAAGACCGGGAAGCTGGGGCTGCGTGTCCCGGCGCGGTTCGGGCCGCTGCTGCTCTGCGCGCTGTTGGGCTTCGGCCTCTTCGGGCTCGAGAAGGGCGCGACGGATCTCCGGTTCAGGATGGATTCGGCCACGCTCGAAGCGCTCCTCGGCGCGCGAAAGGAGAGCGACCATTTCATCCTCTTCTACGCGCGGTCCAAACCCCAAGCCGATGCGGAGCGGATGTTGCGGGATCTGGAGTTCCGTCGCCATCAACTGACCGGCTTCTTCGGCGCAGCCAGCGGAGCGCTCTGGCCGATCAAGCTCCGTATCTACCTCTACCCCTCCGACGCGGTGAAGCAAGAGGCGGTGGGCGCCGGTGGAACCCAGTTCGCCAAGCCCTGGCGCGGAGAGCTGCACCTCAACGACGCGCCCTTTCCGCATCCCGCGATTCGCCACGAGCTGGCCCATCTGCTCGCCGCTCCCTGGGGCAGCGGCCCTTTCCGGATCGCAACCCGGCTGGGGGTCTGGCCGCTGATGGGGCTGACCGAGGGGCTGGCGGTGGCGGCGGACGACCCGGAGGATCCGCCCCTTCACCCGTCGGTGGCGGCCATGCGCAAGCAGGGGCTGCTTCCTGATCTCAATGCCTTGCTGAGCCCTCACCGCTTCTACGCCGCGGCGCCCGCCCGCGCCTACGCGGCGGCGGGCTCCTTCCTCCGCTATCTCTTCGATACCCGTGGAGGCGACTCCTTGCGCGGGCTGTATGCGCAGGGGAGGTTCGAACAGATCTACGGCAGACCTCTCTCGGAGCTCGTCCACGAGTGGGAAGGCTTCCTGGCGACGGTGCCGCTGGATGCAAGCGTCTCGGCACAGGCGGCCGTCCGCTTCAGGCAGCCCAGTCTCTTCGCTCGCCGTTGTGCTCGCGAGGTGGCAGCGCTCAAGGAGCAGGCCCGCGCCTCGCTGGAGAACGATCCGGAGAGCGCGCTGGAACTCTATCAGCGCTGCGACCGGTTCCAGCCCGGAGATCCCTCTTTCGGTCTGGGTGAGGCCCAGGCCTTGGTGAAGCTGGGGCGAAAGCAGGAGGCGCTGAGCAGCTTGGGCGAGCTCGTCCGGCGGCTCAAGGATCAGCCGGCTCTCGTGGCTGAGGCGCAGATCGCCCGCGCGGAGCTCGCGCACGAGCTCGGTCAAGAAGCGCTTTCGACACAGCTGCTGGAATCGGTCGCAGCCTCCGACGCGCAGCCGGCCCAGCAGCGAACGGCGCAGCTCAAGCTCCTGGCCCGCACCAGCGAGGCACCGGCTTCACGAGCTGCGCAGGCTGCAATCGACGCTTACTTCGCCCCCGGCCCGGACGATCTCAAGCTCTACCAACTCCGCGAAGCACTCGAAGCGGAGCCGGCCAACGCCCCGCTAAACTATCTCTTGGGCCGGAGACTCGCGCAGAGGGGTGCTCACGCGGAGGCGCTGTTCTATCTGCGTCGCCTGGGTGGGGAGGTGCTCCCAGCCAAGGAGGCGGGCCCCGCTCTCCCGGATTCCATCTGGCGGGAGGCCCTTCGGCTGGAGCTGGAATCGGAGTATGCCCTGGGCGACTGCACGGCGGTCAGACGGTCGGCGGCCCATCTTCCATCCCTTGGAGCTTCTCTGGAGCGGCGGGCCCGCGAATGGGAAGAGCGGTGCAACTTTGAAAACCCCCAGGCTTTCCGCTAGATCGACCACCCCATGAAATTCCAATCCAAGCAGCGCATCCAGGGCTCGGTGGACGAGGTGGAGCGCGCTCTCCTCGATGAGCGGTACCCGGACTTCCTCCTGGAGCACCACGGCGTGCTGCTGGAGGTGAAGCTGCTGGAGAAGAAAGAGGAGGGCGACACGGTCAAACGCTCTGTCCGCTACCGTCCCCGGCCGGTGATCAAGGCCATCGGCCCCAAGACGGTTCCGCCGGAGTGGTTCGCGTTCATCGAGACCTCGACCTACGACCGCAAGCGGAAGGAGCTACGCTTTAACAACGTGCCCACCAGCAGCTCGATCCGGAATTTGCTGGTCAACAGCGGCACCCTGCGGCTCAAGGACCTGGGGGGCGGCGCCACCGAGCGAACGCTGGAGGGCGACATCTCGCTCAAGCTTCCCTTCCTGATGAAGCCGCTGGCCCTGATCGGCGAGAAGATCATCCAGTCCGAGGGGTTGAAGATTCTCGACGCCGAAGTACCGGTGCTCAACCGCTTCATCGCCGAGCGGCTCCGATCCAGCTAGGAACCGGCTGACCCCTCGGCACCGCAGTTGCATCCTGCGGCTCCCCGAATCTCTCTCCTCACCTAACCTCGGAGCACTCGCGTGGCGATAATCAGAACGTCCCTCTTCCGCCGGTCTGCCCCTGCCATTTTGGCACTGTTGACCTTGGTGGGCTGCGCGCCCAAGCGCATTCCCGGCACCGCGATCGACGACACCTCCGAGACCCGGGAGATCTTGAGCGTCCTGGAGAAGTACAGGAGAGCGATCGAGTCCAAGAACGTCGCGGCGGTGATGGCGCTGCTCGATCCGTCGTTCAAGGACGACGCCGGAACGTCGGGACCGGAAGACGACCTGAGCTATGAAGGGCTGAGGACGAAGCTGCCGGAGCAGTTCGCGCAAACCGAAGAGCTGAAGCTGGATCTCACGGTGAAGAAGATCACCCTCAACAAGAACAACACCGCCGACGTAGTCTACAGCTATAATACCGCTTACAAGCTGCCCAAGTTATCGAGCAAGCTGCAGAGCGACTCGGAGCTGGATCAGATGACGCTCAAGCACGTCGACGGGCAGTGGAAGATCGTCTCCGGCATCTAGGGCGTAGTTCTACGCCGCTCCAAGAGTCTTCTGACCCTTCTCCCAATTGCAGGGACAAAGCTCGTCGGACTGCAGCGCATCCAGGGTTCGGATCACCTCGTCGACGTTCCGGCCCACCGAGAGGTCGTTCACGCTGGCCCAGCGGATCACGCCTTTAGGATCCACGATGAAGGTCGCCCGCAGAGCGACGCCCTCCTGCTTGTGCAGGACGCCCAGCGCAGTGGAGAGCTCGCGCTTGATGTCCGCCAGCATCGGGATGGAGAGATCCCTCAGATCCTTGTGGTGGGTCCTCCAGGCCAGGTGGACGAACTCGCTGTCGGTGCTCACGCCCAGAACCTGCGCGTTACGGTCTTTGAAGTCGCCGCTCCGCTTGCCGAACTCGGCGATCTCTGTTGGGCAGATGAAGGTGAAGTCCTTGGGCCAGAAGAAGAGCACCTGCCACTTGCTGGCATAGGTGCGGTCGCTGATGTCCTGAAACTCCTTCCCTTTCTCTAGTTTCTCGAGCTTCTCACCGGGAACGGCCTGCAGCTGGAACGGGGGAAGCTTGTCGCCAACGGTCAACATGGTACGGCTCCTTTGAAAGTTTGAAGCAACACTTGAGTTCCCTACATGGTCGACTTCGTAGTCTTCTGGGTGGCCTTCCGGCCACGCAGGACCACTTGATACTCACGGACGTCGAAGCCCTCCAGCGCTTCGAGGTTCTTTACCTCCAGCGCCTCCCACGGAACGTCGTGGATCCTGCCCGTCCCCTCGTCGATGAAGTGATGATGCGCACCGGTCCTCGGATCGAAGACCACCCTCCCTTCCGAAAGCACCAGCGGTTGCAGCAACCCCTTCTCCACGAAGAGGTTGAGGGTGTTGTAAACGGTGGCGCGCGACAACATCGGGCAGCGCTTCTTCACCCGCTCCCAGACCTGGTCCGCGGACGGATGGCTATCGGTCTGGAGGACGAACTCCGCCACCGCCAACCGTTGGGCGGAAGGCTGAATGCCGTGCTCGCGCAGCTGCTCAACCAGGAAGAGACTCACGATTGTTAGACTAAGTCTAGCTTTGGTTAGGGTCAAGACCAAGCAGCTCGCCTAGCCCGCCAGGACCCAGGGTCTGTAGGCGATCGAGCCAGGCCTCGCACAGGCGGAAATCCTTGCGCGATAGCTTCTCGGGCGCGAGCGGCGACAGATGAATATCCCGGATCCGGGAGGTGGTAAACCGGACCGCACCGAACAGCGCTTGCCCCCACAACCCGCGCCGCTCCACGGGCTCCAGGGGGCGAGCGCACTGATATCCTTGCACCAGCGCCCTTGCCAGCTCGGGCTGGTCGTTCCCATCGAAGCACCAGGACTGCAGGGTGACCGCTAAGTCCAAAGTCAGAGGGCCGGTGCAGGCCATCTCGAAATCGAACAACGCCGAGACCTGCTCGCCGTCCCATTTCACATTGTCGACGAAGAGATCGGCGTGAATCGGTCCCTTTGGAAGAGAGGCGGAGGCGCTCTCCGCTGCGGTGTCAAATGCCACCTTGAGTTTGGGCAGGACCCGCACCACCTCGGAGTCTCTCTCCCCTTCCAGTCTCTTGAGCCAGCTGCGCACCGTCTCCGGGCCGTAGGGATTGACGCGAGTCTGAGAGAACGATTGGCCGAACAGGTGAAAGCGGGCGAGCGTCTCTCCCAGCTGCGCTGCCTGAGCGAAGCTCGCCTCTCCCTGCCTAAGCTCACACCCACTCAGCCACTCGAAGACGCTGACCAGGCCCCCGCGTAGCGAGATAGCAGGACTGTTCCCCGGGGTGCGGAGCAGCGTCGGTAACGGCAGTCGGGCGGTGGCAAGATGCTCGAGCAGCGCCGCCTCGAACGCTACGTCTCGAGCCGGCCGGACGGTGGTATGGCGGAGGAAGAAGCGCCCCCGATCCGTCTCCAAGCGGTAGTTGGTGTTGACCGTCCCCTGAGGAATCCCTTCCGCGCGCATCAACGCGCCGAGCTTGAACGCTCGACAGACCTCCTGAAGCTCCCCTTCGCTGAGCTCGACGTAGACCGCCATTCTTCTCCATCTACCTCAACATGTACCTCAACCCTTTCCCTTTTCGGCGGGATGGGGCGCATTGGGCAAATGATCCCTCATTCGAACTGTCCAGGGAGGTCCGTGCATCAGCGCCGAGAATGCACTACGCTGGGATCGTGGAACAGGATACGTCCCGGTCACAAATCAATCGTTACCATCAATTGCTCCGTGGCCTGACGCCGCTCCAGCGGCTTGAGCGGGCCGCGTCGCTGTCCCGATCGGTGCGCCACTTGGCGGAACTCGGCCTTCAACAGAGGCATCCGGACGCTTCCGAGGGGGAAATCCGCCGCCGCCTAGTGGTTCGACTGTACGGGCGCGCGTTTTCGACGCGTATCTACGGCGCAATCCCCGATGACGCAACGTAGCGCATGCATGGATGAGCTCGATGTCGCACTCCGTCTGGCGCGCGCTTTCGACACATTAGAGATTCCTTACTTCGTGGGCGGATCGCTCGCGAGCTCCTTGCAGGGAGAACCCCGCGCGACGAATGACATCGATTGTGTCGTCGAGCTCAACGAGGGCCAGGTCGAGCCGCTCTCTGAGGCACTGGGGACCGACTTCGAGCTGGACGCCGACGCCCTCAAGGACGCGGTGCGGGGACAGAGCTCGTGGAACATTTTCTTTCTCCCGCTCGCAGTGAAGATCGACCTCTTCGTCCTTCGAACGACTTCGTTCGACCGGAGCGAATTTTCGAGGCGCCGGCTTCTCGAGATCCGGCCAGGCCAATCGCTCATGATCAAGAGCCCGGAGGACTCGGTTCTCCGCAAGTTGCTCTGGTTTCAACAAGGTGGCAGTGTTTCATCAACGCAGTGGCGCGATGTCGTCGAGGTTCTCCGGGTTTCGGGCCCGAGCATGGACCCGGACTACCTGACGCGCTGGGCTGACACCTTGAAGGTCGACGGGCTCCTCTCTCGAGCAATGACCGAAGCAGGGGTATAGATTTCGTTGGCGTCGGTTGAGTCTTGAGCCCCCCAATACTTCCCTTACGCATGGTAGGCGCCCAAGGGACAGTCCCTAGCGGTGCCCTCAAATTCTGGACCTACCGCAGTAGCGATCGCAGCTGAGGAACAATCTGCTCCTTGGTGGGACCCGGCATGCCGCGTGCCGCCGACTGGGCCAGGGCATCGACCAGCTCGTTGAGCGCGTGGCCGTTGTGGCCGCGGACCCATCGGTACTGAAGCTTCAGGCTGCGCGAGCGATCATCGATCGCCTCGATCAGGTCGCGGTTGAGCACCGGACCGCCTTCTGCCGTCTTCCAGCCCCGCTTTCGCCAGCCATGAACCCACTTGGAGAGGGCATCCACCACGTAGCGGGAGTCGGAGGTCACCTCCACCGCCTCGCCCTCGGGGATTCGCTCGAGCGCCTGCAATACCGCTCGAAGCTCCATCCGGTTGTTGGTCACCGCGTACTCGCCGTCCCGCTCATACCGCTGTCCCCCGAAACGGAGCGCGGAGCAGGCCCGGTCGAAAACGATGAAGCCGGTTCCGCCCGGTCCCCCCGGATTCCGAAGCGATGAGCCGTCGGCGAAGGCGGCAAAACGGGCGAGGCGGGAGTTGTTCATCTCAGCTCCGATAGCGGTTGACCACCACCGTCCGGCCGCGGATCGTCGCCTTACGCATCGCCGCCTGAACCTTGGCGGCCAGCGCCTTCGGGACCTCCACCAGCGAGTGATTGTCGGTGATCTCGATCGAGCCCAGCTCCCGTCCGGAAATCTGCGCTTCGTTGGCGATCGCGCCCACCAGATCCGCGGGGCGGATGCCGGCCCCCCGGCCTGCTCCGATGAACAGCTTCACGAAGTCACCCGGCGC
>JBGTHI010000680.1:0-3145 GCA_041746295.1 Myxococcaceae bacterium | reverse complement strand
ACTCGTAGCTGTCGGCGATGTTGATCAGCATCTCCTCGAGCTGACCGCTTCGCTCGCCGATCGCCACCATGTGGTAGACGAGCGGCGGGAACTCGCCCGAGCGCTTAAGAGGGTTGGCGATGCTCTCGCCTTCGCGGATGGCGTCGCGGGCCTGCTCCACCACCTGCGCCAGCACCGAGTTAGTGACCACGTTCTTCACGATATCCATCGCCGTCAAAAGCGGGACGCCGCTCTTGAGCAGCGTGGCCAGGGTCCGGGCAAAACGGGCCACGGCCAGCATCCTCACCAGGCTTCCGAAGATCGGCGCCTTCAGAGCGTAGCGGTCGAAGACCGGTTTTCCCTCTGCGCTGCGCATCCAGCGGGCGAACAGGAAGACCGCCAGGCCGAACAGCGGGAACAGGATGAACCAGTAGTCGCTGATGGTGTTGGAAACGAAGATCAGCAGCCGGGTGGTCCAAGGCAGCGTCGCCTTCACGCTGTCGAAGATCTTGGTCACCTTGGGGACCACCAGGGTCATCAGCAGGGTAAGAATGCCCACGCCGACCACCACCATGATCGCCGGGTAGATCATCGTGCCGAGGATCTTCTGCCGCAGCCGGGCCTGGTTCTCGGTGAAGTCGGCCAGCCGGGACAGCACCGAGTCGAGCGCGCCGGAGTGCTCGCCCGCGCGGATCATATTCACGTACAGATTGCCGAAGATCTTCTGGTGATTGGTCAGCGCATCGGCGAGGCCGGAGCCCTCGTTCACCCGCTGTTTGACTTCGGAGAAGATCCGCTTGAGCTGCTCCTTCTCCACCTGATCCACCAGTGCGGTGAGCGCCTCCACCAGAGTAACCCCCGCGCCCAGGAGCGTGGCGAGCTGACGGGTGCAGATGGCGATATCGTCGGTGTTGATCCGACCTCGCGTCAACTTGCGGAGATCCACCTCGACGCCCCCCTTGGCGGGGCTCCCGGCTTTGGCCGCGCTCGCCCTGGCCCCGTCGGCCTGACCCAGGACTTCGGTCAGGAAGACGTTGTCCCGCCGCAGCACCGCGCGGAGCATCTTGGCCGAGTCGGCCTCCTTGAGGCCACTCACCGGTCGACCGGCATCGGTTAGCCCTTTGTACTCGAAGACCGGCACGGCCTACAGATCCTCCTGGGTGACGCTGAGCACCTCGGCGATGGTCGTCTCCCCCAGCGCGACCTTGCGTGCTCCGTCATCCAGGAGCGACAGCATCCCGCGAGAGGTGGCCGATTTCTTGATGGTGCCGGCGTCGACATTCTTGAGCACCAGTTGGCGGATGTCGTCATCCATCAGCATCAGCTCGTAGATGCCGGTCCGCCCGCGGTAGCCGTTCTGGTGGCAGGAGTCGCAGCCCACCGCGCGGTAGACCCGCGTTGCCCGGTAGCGGCTCTTCAGGGCCGCCTTGTCGATGCTCAGCTCGCGCAGCTCTTCGTCGGTGGGCTCGTAGGCCTGGCAGCAGTCGGGGCAGACCCTTCGGACCAGCCGCTGCGCCATGATCGCAATCAGGGACGAAGCCACCAAGAACGGTTCGATCCCCATCTCCACCAGACGGGTGACCGCGCCGGCGGAATCGTTGGTGTGGACGGTGGAGAAGACCAGGTGGCCAGTGAGCGACGCCTGGATCGCGATCTCCGCCGTTTCCCTGTCGCGGATCTCGCCGACCATGATCACGTCCGGGTCCTGGCGCAGGAACGACCGCAGACCGGCGGCAAACGTCAGCCCGATCTTGGGGTTGATCGCCATCTGGCCGATCCCCTTGAGCTGGTACTCCACCGGGTCTTCGACGGTGAGGATGTTCAGGTCGGGGGTGTTGATGCGGGAGAGGGCACCATAAAGCGTGGTGGTCTTGCCGCTGCCGGTGGGGCCGGTGACCAGGATGATCCCATGGGCTCGCCGGATCATTGCGTCCATGCCCTTGAGGGTGGCCTCGGCCATGCCGATCTCCCCCAGGTCGAGGAGGGTGGCGCTCTTGTCCAAGAGACGCATCACGATCCGCTCGCCGTGCGTCGTGGGAACGGTGGAAACGCGGATATCGATGTCGCGACCAGCCAGCCTAATCCGGATGCGGCCGTCCTGCGGCAGCCGCTTCTCGGCGATGTTCAGCTGGCTCATGATCTTGATGCGGCTGACGATCGAATTCTGGTAGCGCCTAGGCGGTTTGATGACCTCCTCGAGCACGCCGTCCACCCGGAAGCGGACGATCAGCTCACGCTCCATCGGCTCGATATGGATATCGCTGGCCCGCTCCTTCGCGGCGCGAAAGAGCAGCGAGTTGACCAGCCGGATGATTGGCGCTTCATCGTCGGTATCGAGGAGGTCCTGGGTCTCTTCGAGCTGGTGCTCCAGCCCTTCGAGATTCTCCGCCTCCATCTCGTCGACCAGCTGCTCGGTCTCATTGACCGCGCGATCATAGATTTGGTTGATCGCATCGAGCACGGTGGTGCCCAGCGCCACGCGGGGCGCGATGTTCCTCCCCAACAGCATCCGGGCGTGGTCCAGGGCCACCATGTCCAGAGGGTCCGCCACCACCAGGCTGATCGCGTCGCCCTCCTCCTTGAGCGGGAGCATCCGCGACTGCTTGGCGAAGTTGATCGGGATTCGCTTCACCCAGTTGGCGTCCATCTCCTCGAACGCGATCTTGGACAGGTAGGGAAGGTCGAGCTGGACCGCCAGGGCCTGGGCTACTTGCTCCTCCGTGACCGCCCTCATCCCCACCAGGATCTCACCGAGCCTCCCGCCCTTCTCCTGCTGCTGAGCAAGCCCCTCCCGCAGCTGAGCTTCGGTGAGCCCCGCCGACTTCTGGAGCAGCTCTCCCAGGAGGTAGCCCCCCTGGTAGTTGGGGATCACCTCGGTGACGTCGCCGATTCCCAGGTTCGGGGTCGAACCGATGGCGAGGGGACGGGAGGTCACGGCGACCCGGCTCCAGCTTCGGACGCAGGGGGTGGGGGCAGGGGAACGCCCGACTCCGGTACGCCGGGCGGCTCGCTGCGGGCCGGCGCTTCCAGTGTCTGGGGAACAACCGGCACCGTGTCGGGCGCCGGCGGTGGAGAGGTTTGGGAGGAGGGGGTAGAGGGGATCGGTGTTTCGAGGACCGGCTGCTCGGTGGTTGGCGACGGCGGGGCGGCCGGAGGCGTTACCAGC
>JBGTHI010000679.1:0-6792 GCA_041746295.1 Myxococcaceae bacterium | reverse complement strand
GGCCTCGACGCCGACGGAGACGGCGTCGCCTGCGAGTCGAACAAGTGTCCCTGCAGCAGTGCCGGGCCCTCGACACCTGCCCCACCGACCCCGCCTGCCGACCCGGCGCCGGGAGCGGAGACCGCCATCGTGATCTCGGTCACCGACGGCGACACGATCAAAGTCGACATCGCCGGCATCGCCTACGACGTGCGGATCATCGGGATCGACACCCCCGAGGTCTACTTCGGCGAGGAGTGTGGGGGCGCTCAAGCGTCGGCCTCGATGAAACGGCTGCTTCAGCCCGGCGACCCCGTTACCTTGATCGGTGACGGATCTCAGGACGACATCGACGCCTACGGACGGCTGCTTCGCTATGTCGAGTTCAACGGCGTCGATGTCGGTCGCAAGCAGATCAACCGGGGCTGGGCCCAGGTCTACGTCTTTGAAACCGCCTTCGCCCGAGTCCGCAGCTATCGCCTGAAGCGGAAGGGTGCCCGCCGCCACGATCGCGGTGCCTGGAAGCTTTGCAGGGGCGACTTCCACCGCCCGCTTTAGCGGGAGTCAGACTCGCCTTCGCTCGATGCCGCTGTGCCATGGCTCTCGACTACACCAAAGGATGGTGGCCGTACGGTCAAGCACCGACTCGTCGACCGCGACTGCCCACATGCGGGTCGCCTGCTCCAATGGGCTTAGGTAGCTGGGGCTAGGCGAAGCTCTGCGAAACGCTCAATCTCTGAGCGGGATGGCAGATGGACCGTCCCGTATTCGTGCCGTGTCAGCCGCGGCATGTCCGCGAACGTAAAGGAGGGACAGTCGCCCAGGATCTCGCGCGGATGCCTCTTGCGACCGCCTCGCGCTCCGCGGTAGCGGTCATTGGCGACGTACAGCGAGATGACCGAGTCACCAATCCAGAAGTCGGCTCGAAACAGCGCATCGGCGATGACGTGGTATTGCACGTCAAGCCCGAGCCGGCGAAGAGACGAGAGCACATAGAGCTCCCGGAGCAGCGAGTAATAGGCGTTTCCCAGGCGCCACCACATGGCTTCTTCGGCATCCGCCTTGTTTTCGCCATTGGCTATGGCAAGCCTGACTTGGCGTCCTGCCGGTGTCCCAAGCATGATCTTGGCTTGGGGGTCGTCTCGCCAGAAGCCGACGAACTCATCCCACAGGGGAGGTCTTCCGAAAACCTCCACGGCGTAGTACAGGGTGTGCACGAGGGGAAACTCCGGGTACCAGTCCGCGACCTTCGTTACCGCTTGCCCAACCGAGCGCCGCAGGCGTCGGCCGTCGGGCCAGGTAAGCGCGTGGCGGGTCTGCGAGCAGGCTTCCTCTACCTGCCCGGGACTGATGTCATAAAGACGTCGTGCGACCAATTGCTCGGCGAAACCCATGACTGGACCCTTGCCGGGCAGCGCACGCCATCTTTGAAGCTCCTGGACAGCTTGCTTGCTTCGCGTGAAATGAGCAACAGCGCTTTCATAGGTGGTCTCTGGCATCGGTTTCTGCTCACGCTCGCAAGGCCTCGCGGGTAGGCTGGCAGCGAGTTGCCTGTGGAGGGGTCAGCAATCCAGTCGGTGGGTGATCTCCGCTTCGAGGCGGAGGCGATCACCCCTGCAACCGCCGGCCTGACCAGCGAAAGCCACGAGGCGATCCCCTACTGGGGGCGCTTCATCGCTGGAGCCTCGCGCAGGCTTGCGCGTTCGGAGTCTCAGACAACGACGGTCGGCTTGACGCTGCCGGCGCGAGGCTTTGCGGCGGTTCTCGGCGCGGGGGCCTTCGTTACCGAGCAAGAACGCCTTCATCCGATGTCGCCCGGTGACGCCGAGGAGCATGTCGCGCTGTTGCGCTCGTGCCCGTCCGGCACTCCGATCAAGTACCACGCTGGTAGCAAGGTTTGGGATGGGAGGTTTATCGGATTTACGGATCACGAGGGAGAGGAGAAGCTCTATATCGAGACGAGGAACATGAAACGCAAGCTGGCGCTGAGCTCGGCGCTCAACATTCGCCTGACCGGCGAATTGGTTCAATCCAATGCCCTCAGATCACGGAAAGTCGCCCTCTCGCCGCTGCTCAAGTCTCTGCTTTCACCCGATGCAGCACTTACCTACGTCACGACAACGCGTCACGACTGCATCGTGGTGGGGACGCAAAGCTCTCTCGTCGGCGAGCTCACGAGCCAGAAGTTCTTCGCAAGCGAGGGCCCAAATGGCAGCGGAGGGGTTCTTCAGGACATCGTCCGCGCCCGCGAGGCTCCTGGCGCGAGGCGCTATTTCCGCACGGTCTTGGTTCCTTCAACCACGGGCCCGAGCGCGGAAGAACGGACCTTCGCCCCGCGGCTGGTGGTATTTGACGGAGGGCGTGCATACCTGCGCTGGCGCCACATTTGGCGGAACGCTCACCAGCTTGTCCTGATCGACCGTAGTAGTGCATCCGCCGAGGATGCTGCCGGCGAGCTCAGCATGGCCTTCATCGAGCGCACCGGTGAGACCTCCATCCTCGACCGCTTGGCGGTACCAGGATCGCTTGAGGCAATCGCATTTGAGCGAGGACTATGAGATCGCTAGCGGAAACTGCTCACCTGCACCGGCTAGCTGAGGAATGGAGCGCGGACCGGGTACTCGTTGAGCACGCGCAACTTGAGGCGTTCTCCCAGGCAACTGGCCACCTGATTGGCAGCGTAGGTGAGGACGCGCAAGAGGACTACTGGGCGGAGCTACTGCGGCCACTGAAGAGGCTCCGCTGGTTAGTTGCGACTGTTCCGCTGCCAGTCAGCCATCCGGCTGTTGGAGTTGCACCAATTGCCCATTCCGTGCTGCCGCAGCTACGACGCTGCGGCCGCATTGCACCCGCCCTGGCAGGCACCTCTGACCGGGTCGCGGAACTGCTTGAGGAGCTCACCAGGTGTGAGGACGATCCGCTAGGCGAGGCAGTCCGGTGCTTGCGTCCCGCAGATCCTGGGCTGGTCCGCGGAGCTGGTCCCCTGGAAGTGTGGGAGATGGCAGCACCTCCAGCGGAGCCAGCGGCGCTCCTTCTTAGGGACGGCCGCTTCACGGACCCGGTACGTGCTGCTTTTGGGCGGGGCTGGGAAGTGGTGACCGCAGCGGAGCTGGTGCGTGGCAAGCCAGTGGGTCAGGTAGTCGCAGCCGGGCCGGTGTCCTGGTTCCCGCCAGCCGTCTTGCGGGCCCCGAGATCGTCCAAGTTCACTTTCACCTACTTCGGCTGGCTTCGTGATCACGACCCGGAGCTGGGAATGCTTACCGGCACTGAGGCAGCCGAGCGCATCGCTCTGCACCCTCCACCGGAGCGGGCACGGGAGGGGCCAGTCGCCGGTCAGGGTGCACAGGATGACGCCAGGGCCTGGATCCCCCGGGTTGAGTGGAAGGCCATCACCGCTGCTGCCGGGCGGACCGGCGGGGAAGCTCATGGCGAGCTCGTTGACGCACTGCTATTCGCTCTCGCCTCTGGCGACGGCGTCTATCTCGCTGCAAAGGACGGGGCGCAGGCCTACACAGCCGAGCTCGAGGGTGAGGTGAGCGTGCGCCAGCTGTCTGTGTCAGAACTAGGCGAGGGTCACTTCTTGGTCTTGCGTACGACTGGAGAAGGCGACTACATCCGAGAGATAGCCGACCGCCTTCTGGGAGACCGGGCGGAGCAGCTTCGCGCGATTCAGCGAGGATGGAAGTTGGAGCTCGGCCGTTTGGTGGACCTGCGCGGTCCTAGTGGAGTGGCCAAGGACCTCAAAGAATTAGGGGCGCTGATAGCGAATGACATGAATGTCCGCCGCTGGGCCTCACCCGAGAGCCTCAGGACTCACTCAAAGGAAGATTTCGGTGCGATCCTGCGGCTTATCGGCGACGAGGAGCAGTTCGAGGTGATCTGGAATGCGATGGGGGAGCTGCAAGCTGCGCACATGAAGGCTGGAAACGAGGTGCGAAAACTTCTCGTCGCTGAGATAAGGCAATCGGATGGCGCAGAGCTGCTGCGCAATGGATGGGCCGACTACGACGTCGAGGAGGTGGAGGGAGAGGGCACATTGCGCGTTGCGCGGATCAACGGTGTCTCCCCTGATCTGCAGGAACTCCCGCGAGGCCGTCTGCGCAGGCCATGTCCCGTCGGCGCGGAGCGATGGCACGGATGATCCCCCCGATCATCGGAAAGGACACCAGAAGCCCCGGCGAGCGGGAGCTGTTCATCAGGCTCCGGGACGAGCCCGGAACTGCAGACTGGATCGTCCTGCACTCGTTCGACCTCCCAAAGCACACGACGCAGGTGAGAGGCGAAGCGGACTTTGTCATTCTGGCGCCCGGTCTCGGGATGCTCTGCCTGGAGGTCAAGGCTCACCGGCGCGTAGCGCGTGACACTGAGGGACGGTGGCGGATGGGGAGCGACCCAGCAACCTCGCGGAGCCCGTTCAAACAAGCCAACGACAACATGCATTCGCTTCTCGGAGTCTTGCGCGCGCGCCGTAAGCGGGAGGCGGACGCGGTCATTGCCTGGTCCGCAGTTCTCTTCACGCATTGCAACTTTCAGGAGCCTGCGACTGAATGGAACGAGTGGGAAGCCCTGGACAAGGGCGACTTTCACGGTCGCCCGGTTGCCGCCTTGCTGGGGGGAGTGCTGGTCCAAGCCCGAAAGCAACTGCCGAACAAGGCGCGCGAAGGAGTGCCAACCGCGGAGCAGTGTGAGTCAATAGCCAGCGCTTTGCGTCCCCGGTTTGAGGTCGTTCAGCCTGCTTCGGGCCGGAGAGCTGAGCAGGAGACCATGCTCCGCGAGTTCACTGAGGAGCAATTCGGGGCGCTTGATGGCATGAGCTGGTCCCCACGGACCGTGTTTGAGGGTCCCGCGGGAACTGGAAAGACCCTCCTTGCGCTGGAGGCCGCGCGGCGGTCGGTCGCCACCGGGCGCCGTACCGGGATCCTTTGCTTCAACAGGCATCTCGGGGACTGGCTCGAGCGTGAAGTTGCGGGGTCAGACGGCCTCATCACTGCGACGACGATCCACCAACTGATGCTGAGAGCCGCCGGGCTGTCCAAGCCACCGGAGGGAGCGAATTCGGAATTCTTCACCATGGAGCTGCCCGAGCTCGCAACAGAAGCTGTCTTGGACCGCGAGGCTCCAGCAATGTTCGAAGCGCTCGTTGTAGACGAAGCTCAAGACATCCTGCGGGCGTCTTACCTCGATTTCCTTGATGTGATCTGCGAGGGAGGGATCGCGGCGGGCCGCTGGACGTTCTTCGGTGACTTCGAACGGCAGGCGCTATTCGATGCGGCGGATATCCCGCTCGATGATTTCCTTGCTGGGCGCGGCGGCGTAGGAAGGTTCGGGCTGCGCACGAACTGCCGAAATACGCCGCGCGTCGCGGGATGGGTGACCATGCTGGCCGGGCTTGATCCGCCCTACGCGCGGATACGAAGGCCTGACGAGGGCCTGCCTCCAAGGACGAAGTACTACCGCAGCGACGGCGATCAGCTGGCGGAGCTGGTCAAGCTGCTCGATGAGCTCTACGCCGCCGGGTATGAAGGCCAGGACATCGTCCTGCTCTCGTTCAAGCGGGATGGTGCGGGCTCGAGGCTAAGCACAGCCCCATGGCGCGACCGGGTCAAGCCCTACGGGGCAAGCAAGCCCCCAGGGGGGCATGTCCGGTACGCAACGGTTCAGGCGTTCAAGGGTCTTGAGGCACCCGTCGTTATCGTCACCGACGTTGATGAGATCCAGGGCGACCGGGCGCAGGCTCTCTTCTACACCGCTACGACACGGCCGACAGAGCGCCTCTATGTTCTGGCGGACGAGGTGCTAGCCGACCAGATGTTCGATCTGCTCGATCGATTCCAGCCAGAAGGCCAGGCAAATGGCGCCTGACTTCATCGGAGCACGCAGCGAGCTCATCGCCGCACTCCGTGCCGAGCTTGTCGGGCCGGCATTGCGCGGACGGGATCTTGACTGTTCAGGAGAGCTCAAGTTCGAGAGCTTCGACGCCGCCGCCGGCCCCTTCCGGCAACTCCCCTCGGGCGAGGAGATCCTCTCCAACGACCGGCCGGTGAAGCGCTACGGCGTCGGCGTGCTGTATCCGGTCGGCATCGCGATTGAGTCGGAGCCAGAGACGAGCGAGACAGAAGAGATCGTCCTCGAGAGCCTGGCGGCGGAGGCAGAGCGAGAAGAATCACCCGGACCCGCAGGTAGCGCCAACTCCCGGGTCAGCGACGGAGCGGGCGACGACGACTTACCCCTCTCTACCGCAAATGGCCTGCGCCCGTCGAGCATGGGACTTAGCTTCATGGCGTGCTGCCCGCCTGGGAGCAAGCTGCTCGTTAAGTTCTCCGGCGGACGGTACGTGCCAAAGGACGTCCGGATCACCGGCCGGGAGAGGCCCCTCACCTGGTGGCTGCGCGTGCCGCTGGAACTTGAAGCGACCTTCAGCGCAGAGCAGCTGACTGCCAAACGCGGTTCTGTGAAGCCGGTAGAGCTGACGGGCGAGGCGCCGGAGGACCTCTCCGTGGATATCGCTGCCGTAGCGCGGCCCGCCGGTGGCAACCACTCCCTCGTGACCGTAAGCGTGGTCAACCGCTCGCCGGATAACCGGATCTTCGACAGCAGCTGCATCTTCCAGGCTGGCTTCACCTGCGAGGTGGCAGGAGGCGTGGACTCAGGCGTTCTGCCTTACGAGGAGCCTGAGCGCTCCGGCCGGGATCCTGAACTGCGCTCCCTAGCGATGCTCTACCGGGACGTACCCGCCTACGCGGTAGGTCACGGTTGCGCAGCCGACTGGGAGGCGGTGCCTGGGGCCGGCCAGGTCTTGCGAGTGGCGGCGGC
>JBGTHI010000678.1:0-10553 GCA_041746295.1 Myxococcaceae bacterium | reverse complement strand
TCCTGGTGGTGGACGACAACAGCCCGGATGGCACTGGCGCCTTGGCCGACCAGCTCGCCGCGCGCGAGCCACGGGTTCAGGTGCTGCATCGGGCGCGGAAGGAGGGGTTGGGACGCGCCTACCTCCATGCCTTCCAGTGGGCGCTGCAGCGGCCCTACCGCTTCATCATCGAGATGGACGCCGATTTCAGCCACGACCCCAAGTACCTGCCCGCGTTGCTGCGGGAGGCCGAAGCGGGTGCGGGGTTGGTGCTGGGCTCGCGCTACGTTCCGGGCGGAGGAACCGTGAACTGGGGCGCCGGGCGAAAGGTGATAAGCCGGGGCGGTTCGCTCTACGCGCGTTCGGTCCTGGGTGTCCGGGTGCGGGATCTAACCGGCGGCTTCAAATGCTTCCGTCGGGAGGTATTGGAGGCGCTGGACCTGGGGGAGATCCGCAGCACCGGTTACGCCTTTCAGATCGAGCTGACCTACCGGGCCCTGCGCAAGGGTTTCACGGTGCGCGAGGTGCCGATCGTCTTCGAGGACCGGCGAGTGGGTCAGTCGAAGATGAGCCGCGGCATCTTCGTGGAGGCGCTGACGGTGGTCTGGGCGCTTCGGGCGCGCGTGCCCAGGGGCTGACTACAACCGGTTCCAGGGAACGGGCGAGGAGGCATGCTCGACCTTGGGATTCTCGATCGAGATGATGTACTCGGCGCGCCGGTTACGGGGCTCGTCGACCTCGTCTCCCGTGCCGACCGCCAGGGCTTCTTCGCCATAGCCCGCGTAGAAGAGCGGGATCTTCAGCCCTCGGCTCTTGAAGTACGCACCCAGACTTCGCGCGCGCTGAAGTGAAAGCGTTCGGTTGCTCTCCGCCGAGGCGACCGTGTCGGTGTGGCCCACTACAAAGAGCTTCACCTTCGCGAAGCGGCCGAACTTCTTCACCGCGTCGGTGATGGCTCGGTAGCTCTCCTCCAGCTTGCCTCTCTCCTCCGTGCGTATCTCCCAACGACCGGTTTGGAAGCTCACCTCCCGGTGCGGAACGTCGAACCGCCACGGGTAGAGCTCCACGCCGCGGAAAAAGCCGGCCTTGTCGTAACCCTTAAGCTCGATCTTCATCACCGGGTCGCTCGCCTCCGGCCAGGTGACCCTCAGCGGAGTGCCGGCCGGCTCGCCTTTGAACGGGATCTCGCCATCGTAGATGGGCAGCCCGCTCTCGCTCATCACCAGAAGCTGCGCCTTGCCCGCCGGTCGGCTGAGGCGGAAGGTCAGCTTCCGCCCCTTGAGGTCCAGATCACCCTCACTCACCTCGATCCGCACCGGTCCCCAGAGCTCGGTCTCGAACTTGAGCGGCATCGATGCGGTGCTCGCGTCCGGCAAATGGACTGTCAGCGCGCCTTCGTACCGGAACACTCCCTCCGGCTGGGGCAGCTCGATCCGGCGGATAACTCCCGGAGTGCCTCCACCCTGTGCCCCGAAGGGTTGTCCGTCGCTGCGCTTGAGCGTGACCTCGAAGCCGGCGATCGGTTCCAGAATCCGGACGTTGATCGTGGGGAACCCTCTGCCCAGCTCGGCCTTGGGGTTGAGCGACACGTTCACCGCGTCGGCCCGGGCCGAAAGCGCCCCCAACAGCACCGCGCAAATGACCGTCTTCATGGTCTGGGCTTGCCTCGCCAAGTGGAGCCCTCGGGCTCCGGTCGGTCGTCGCAGTCATCCTCAACGACCGCAATCACCGGAAGAGCATGTCCCCGGCCGAGATAGCATCCCAATGGATCGCTCTGCTTGGAGAGTCCTTCCCGGTGGATCGTCTTGTCCTGCATCGATCGCAACACCCGAGCGAAGGCGTGGAGGGCGTCCAACCGATGGCCCGCCACTGCGGACTTGAGAAGCAATTCGCGGTGCAGTGCGCTGCGCGCTCCGTCCAACAGCTCCGCCAGCGCCCGTTGCGCATCTCCCGACCAGCCAGAGAGGACCTGGCCCATCCGTTCGACCTCGGGCTCCGGCCCCAACGACTCCAGCACGGCGCTCAAGGAGGCTTCCAATTCTCCCATGGCCGTCGAGCCTATCGCCTATTTCGACCCTCGCGCGACTCCAATCACCGAGATGCCGGCCGCGGCGGCGGCTCTGAACAGCCCGTCCGCGTCCAGAAGCAGTGTGCGGCCCGCTTCGATCGCCAGCACCCGCGCTCCGCAGCCTTTCAGCGTCGCGATGGTCTCGGCACCGACCGCCGGCAGGTCGAAACGCTCGTCCTGCCCGGGCTTGCAGAGCTTCACCACCACTGCGCCCGGCCCCCCCAATCGCGCACCGCGTCGGATGGTCTCATCGGTCCCTTCCACCGCCTCCAGGGCTAGAACATGACCGCCTCTGACGACCACCGTTTGCCCCACGTCGGCCACACCGAGTTGGGTTGCCACCTCCTGACCCAGCTGGACATCGGCCCGCTCTTTGGCGGAGAGGCGCGGACCCGCCAGGTGGCCATTGGGCGCCAGCACTTCTCGCACCCAATCGGTTGGCGCTTCGATCGACACCCCGTCCTGTTCGAAGAAGCGGGCGATCGCCCGCAGCAGGGCGTCGTCCCGGAAGCTGGTGAGCCCCGCCATCATCTGCAGCGCTCCGAAGTCGGGCCGGAACTCGCTCAATGCCCGGACCCGGCCGATGCCGCCCGCCATCACCGCGCGCTTGACCCCGGCCTCCCGGAACAGCCGCTTGATCTTCCCGAGCTGCCCTACCCGCACCCAGTGCAGCTGGGAGACCTTTTCCGAGAGTGCCGGCTCGGTCTCGCCCAGATGGGCTATCCCCACCACCTCTGCGCCGCGAGCCCTGGCGGCGTCGGCGAAGAGCAGAGGGAGAAGCCCGTTCCCCGCGATGAGCCCGACCTTCTCCAAGGAGCGCCTAGTTAGCCCGGAAATTTCACAGCGTGAGCACTGCGGCGACAGGCTGTCGGCCCGCGGACGGCGTGCTCGCTCTTTCCTCGTGCGGCGGGCATCAGCACGCCTCCTCGGTCATCCCTGCGCTTGCCGCCCTCGGCTTCGACATCCTGCACCTCGTTCCGCTCACGCTATGAAATATCCGGGCTACCGCGTGATGCCCCGCCGGGAGCCCTCGACAAAGCGGACCAACAGGTCGATCTCGGGATGCTCCCCCAGCTCCGCGCGGACCGAAGCGACCGCCTCGTTCAGTCCCAGCTTGGATCGAAAGAGCGTCTTGTAGCACTCCTTGATTCGCCGGATCTGTTCCTCGCTGAAGCCGCCGCGGGTGAGACCCACCGCATTCAGCCCCGCCAGCTCCGCCCGATCGCCCTGCGCAGTGCAGTAAGGGGGCACGTCCATCGTCACCATTGCCCCACCGGCAACGAAGGCGTAGCTGCCGATGCGGCTGAACTGATGAATTGCCGAGAGCCCTCCGAGCGTGATGTGGTCGTTCAGCTCGACATGACCCGCCAGCGTCGCGCTGTTGGCCAGCACGCAGTGGTTTCCCACCATGCAGTCATGAGCAACGTGGCTGTAAGCCATGAACAGGTTGCGGTCGCCGATGCGGGTCAACCCTCCCCCGCCCGAAGTTCCAATGCTCAGTGTGGAGTATTCGCGGATCTGGTTCTCGTTGCCGATCCGCAGCTCAGTGTCTTCGCCCACATACTTGAGGTCCTGCGGAACCACGCCCACCGAGGCGAATTGGAAGACCCGGTTTCGCTCGCCGAGCGTCGTTCTCCCGGAGATCACCGCGTGCGACCCGACCACGGTGCCGGCCCCCAAGGATACTTGAGGCCCGATCACCGCGTAGGCGCCGACCTCCACGGTCTCGTGCAGCTTCGCCCCGGGATCCACGATCGCCGTGGCATGAACCTTGGCCTTGGACATTAGGAGGCGGGCGCGGAGGTGTCGACCATCGTGGCGAGAAACTCGGCCTCGGCGACCTTCTGGCCGTCGACAAAAGCCGTCCCCTTCTGCTTCCAGACGGTGGCCTTGTGCTTTAGCACCTCGACCTCGAGCTGAAGCCGGTCACCGGGAACCACCGGCTTGCGGAACCTGGCGCCGTCGATTCCCATGAGATAGGTCACCCTGCTATTGGGATCGAGCCCCGTGCTCTTGTAGGCAAGCAACGCCGCGGCCTGGGCCAGCGCCTCCAGGATCAGCACGCCCGGCATCACCGGGTGGCCGGGGAAGTGACCGTTGAAGAACGGCTCGTTGATCGTGACGTTCTTGTAGCCCACCAGCTTGCGACCGGCCTCCAGCTCGATCACCCGGTCGATCAGAAGGAACGGGTAGCGATGCGGCAACGTCTTCTGGATTTCACGCAGATCCATCATGCTCTTGCTTCTCCAAGGCCTCGACCCTCTGGCGAAGCCTTCTGACCTCTTTGACCAGCTCTGCCAAGCCCCCGAAGGCGATGGCGCTCCTGCGCCACTCCCCGTGGTCGATCGCCGGTGTCCCGGAGACCGCCTGGCCCACTTCCACATCCCGCAACACCGCAGACTGCGCGCTTACTCGAACGCCATCGCCGATGATGAGGTGATTGGCGGCGCCCGACTGGCCTGCCATTACCACGCCCGCGCCCAGCTCGGTAGAGCCTGCGATTCCGACCTGCCCGCAGAGGATCGCCAGTGGCCCCACCTTCACGTTGTGGCCAATCTGAACCAGGTTGTCGAGCTTCGATCCGCGTCCAACCACCGTCTCGCCCAGCGTCGCCCGGTCGACGCAGGCAGAGGCGCCGATCTCCACGTCGTCCTCGACCCGAACCGTTCCAACCTGGGGCACCTTGAAATGGCCGGGACCAGTCGGTGGCTCGGGATCAAAGGCATAACCAAAGCCGTCCGCGCCGATCACCGAAGAGGCGTGCAGCGTCACCCGGTTGCCCAGGCGGCACCGTTCCAGCACCACCGCTTGCGGATAGAGGGTGCAGTCGGCACCGATCGATACCGCCTCCCCCACGTAGACTCCCGGGAAGAGAACCGTTCGGGGTCCTACCCTCGCCCCCCTCTCCACGGTGGCAAAGGCCATCACCGTGGCGCTGGCATCCACCTGCGCCTCCGGATGGACCTCAGCCTGCCCGCTCACGCCGGGTTTGGGCCGCGGCTTGGTGTGGAACAGCGTCGCGATGCGGGCGAAGGCGAGATGCGGATTCTTCACCCGGATCAGTGGGGCCGGCGTGGCGACCGTTGCCTCGGGCGAGACGACCACAGCGGCCGCCCGGGTGACGGCCACGCTCTGTCGGTAACGCGGGTTGGCGTAGAACGCGAGCTCTCCCGAGTCGGCCTCATTCAGGCCGTTGACGCCGTGGACCTGCCGCTCACCGTCACCCTCGACCTGGCCCCCAACGTGCGCGGCCAGCTCGGCAACCGTCTTCATGGGACCTACTTCTTGGGCGCGTCGGACTTGCCGCCGGCCTTGCTGGTCTGGGCGGCCTTGTACTTGTCGTTGTATTGGCGCACCAGCTCGTTGGTCAGGTCCATCGAGGCGGGGGCGTAGACAAGACCCGAGTCGCTCTTCTCGAAGACCATCGACATCCCCTCGCGCTGGGCGATCGAGCTGATGATCGGATCCATCTTCTGGAAGATACCCTGCAGCTCGGTACGCTCCTTGTTGGCCATCTCCTGCTTGCCCTTCTCCCAGCGCTGCGCAAGCTCGAATAGCTTCTTCTGGAGATCAGTCTGCTTCTGGATCCGCGTCTCCTCGCCCATCGCGCTGGACTGCTTCTCCAGGGTCTCCTTCTCCTTCTTGAGGACCTCCTGCTCCTTGTCGAGCTCCTTCTGTTTGGCGTCGAGGGTGCTCTGGAGCCGCGCCTTGGCCTGGCGGCCTTCTTCTACCTCGAGCAGCGCGCGCTGAAGGTCGACATAGCCGAGCTTAACGTCCGCGGCGGCGGTGGACGAGACGAGGAAAGGAATCGAGACGGCGGCGGTCGCCAACAGCCCGCGAAACGACATGTTCTTGTACCCCTGGAAGTTTTGAAGGTGGCGGACACTACTAAAAAAAGTTTCCGATGGTGAAATTGAATTGAGAAGGTCTGTCGATGCCCGGCCGCTGATTGAGCGGGAAGCCCCACTCGAACCGAAGCGGGCCCAGGGGCGAGAACCAGCGAAATCCGAATCCGACCGAGTGAAAAAGTCCCAGCGGTAAGCGGTACTGCGTGCTCTGGAAGAAGTTCTCCGCCGCGCTGAAGGCGTTTCCGGCGTCGTAGAAGAACACGCCCTTGATCCCCACCTTGTCGAAGATCGGGAACTCCAGCTCGAAGTTGAAGCTGACCTGCTTGTTGCCGCCGATGTTGAACTGACTGCTGGTCGCGTCGGCAGACGAGTTGCTCGCCACGCGGATGGAGGGGCTGATCGAGTTGAGCTGATACCCGCGCAGGCTGTTGATTCCACCCAACTGGTAGAGTTCCGACAGCGGAATCCGGCTGTTGGGATTGAGCTGCTGCACGTACCCGATGGTGCTGTTGCTCTTGAAGACCAGCCCCCAGAACAGCGGCACATAGAAGCGCGAGAACGCGGTGTAGCGGGCGTACTGGAAGTCGGAGCCGAAGAAGCTCGGCGCCAGCTCCGCCGACGCGAACTGCATGTGGCCCTTGGAGGGGAAGAGCCGGTTGTTCCGCTTGTCGTAGGTAAGCGACAGGCGGGCGGCGCTGTTGATTCCGTTGACGAACAGCCCCGGTGGAAGCCGAGCGGCATTGGCCGACGACCGCTGCTCCACCCGCACGTACTCCAACGTGTAGGTCAGCTGGGCAATGAAGTTGTCGAACAGGTAGTAGCCCAGGCCGATGTCGCCGCCGGTGGAGTTCCGGATATAGCTGAACCGGTCGATCTGAATCCGCGAGAGGGTCGTGGAGAAGATGAACCTCGTGTCCAGGAAGTACGGGTCGTAGAACGAAAACTGCAAATACTGCCTCAGGCTCGACCACTGCACCGAGGCGGAGACGCTCTGGCCCCAGCCCACCAGATTGTTCTGGGAAACCTGGGCGGTGAAGATGAAGTTCTCGTTGTTGGAGAAGCCCAAACCCACGTTGAAGCTGCCGGTCGCCTTCTCCTTCACGTCCACCTGGACCACCACCCGGCCGTCGTCGCTGCCCGGCTTGTGGGAGACCTCGACCGTCTCGAAGTAGCCCAGGGCTGTGATCCGCTCCTTGCTGAGCTTCAGGCCGCTGCCGTTGAACAGCTCGCCCTCATAGATCCGCATCTCGCGGCGGATCACCCGGTCGCGGGTCTTGGTGTTCCCCACCATCTCGATCCGCTCGATCGTCACCTGCCGGCCCTTCTGGATGTCGAAGTTCAGGTCGATCGTCTTGGTATCGGGGTGGAGCTGAGTCAGCGGGCTGATGTTGGCGTAGGCGTACCCCTGGTCGTAGTAGAGGTCGGTGATCGCCTGGATGTCGGCCGCCAGCAGCGAACGGTTGAACAGCTGACCGTCGCGCGACTTCATCAGCCGCATCAGCTTCTCCTTGGACTGTAACAGATCTCCGGAGACGTCGAGCTTGGAAATGGAGAACTGCTCTCCCTCCTCGATCGGGATAGTGATGTAGATGTAGCGCTTGTCGGCGGAGATCGAGACCGACGGCTTCTCGACCTTCACGTTCACGAAGCCGCGGTCCAGGTAGGTGGCCTGAATCACCGCCAGGTCGCGTTGGAACAGCTCCTCCCGGTAGGTCCCTTCGCTGGTGATGAAGGAGAGGAAGCCGCCCTCCTTGGTGGCCATCACGCCTTTGAGATCGCGCGTGGCGACCTTGTGATTCCCCAGCAGCCGGATCTCCTTGACCATCACCTTGGAGTGCTCGCGGATCACGAACACCACGTCCACTTCGGTGCTGCCCGGGACCTTATCCAGCCGGTGCGACACCTCGGCCAGGAAGTAGCCCTTCTCCACATACTTCTCTTGGATCTTCTTCGCGTTCCGGCGGACCGCATCCAGGTCCAGGATCGAAAACGGCTTGACGTCCAAAGACTCCTTGAGGTCGTCATTGGAGAGCTCGTCGTTGCCCTGGAGCTTCACCTCGCGCACCGAGGGCCGTTCGGTCACCTGAATGCGGTAGAGCAGCCCCCCGGAGATCTTCTCGGTCACCAGCTGGATGTCCGAGAAATAACCCAGCGCCCAGAGCGCCTTGAGATCTTCACCGGTCTTCGCCGGCTCGAAGATCTCCCCCTCACGGTGCTTGAGGGCCCGCTCCACCGCGGCGACTTCCACCCGGCGGTTTCCCTCCACCTTGATGTCAGCGATCTTCTCTCCGTCCGGAGCCTGAGCCTCCGGCGGCTTGAACGGGATATCTGAAGAAACCGCAGTCTCGGCGGGGGGCGGATCGAGCGCCTGCGCCCACCCTGGCCCCGGCAAAAACGCGACGAGGCAGGCCGATAGCAGGGCCAGGGCCAGCCGGGGGTGTGGGAGTGGTTTCAAAGGCCGCGCAATGTAGGGGATTGCCTCCCACCGCCACAATGCAAAAGCGCCCACCCAGTTCAAGGCTCTCAGGCAGGTACGACCTGACCGCCCTGCAGGCGGAGTCGAACCGGCATCGACCGGGCGAGCGCCTCGTTATGGGTGACCACGACCGCGGTGATCCCCAGCTCCCGATTGACCTCTCTGAGCAGCGCATGGATCTGCTCTCCGGTGGCCGGGTCCAGGTTGCCGGTTGGCTCATCGGCGAGCAGCAGCTGAGGGCGAAGGACCAGGGCTCGAGCCAGGGCGACCCGCTGAGCCTCGCCGCCCGAAAGCTCTCCGGGCCGGTGATCGACCCTCGCGGAGAGCCCCACCCGCTCCAGTAGGGTACGGGCGTCGTTTAGGGCCGTCTCACGGTCCACCCGCTGGATCAGCGCGGGCATCGCCACGTTCTCCAGCGCGGTGAACTCCGGCAGGAGGTAGTGATTTTGGAAGACGAAGCCGACCGAGCGGTTGCGAAAGCGGGCCAGCTCCGCGTCGGTCATCTCGAAGACCGAGGTCCCGCTGAAGCGGAACTCGCCAGCCGCCGGTGCATCGAGTGTTCCCAGGACGTGGAGGAAGGTGCTCTTGCCGGCTCCGGAGGCGCCGACCAGGGAGACCAGGGCCCCCGCCTCCACATCCAGGGAAACCCCTCGCAGGACGTCGACCCGCTTGCCGTGCAGGAAGTAGCTCTTGAAGACGTTGCGGATCTCGAGCATGGCCATCGGCGGCCCCTTATTCGGCCTTGAGCCCGTCGACCGGCTCCACCCGCGAGGCCCGCAGCGCCGGGTAGATCGACGCCAGATACGTGACCAGGACCGCGATCACGACCGGGATCGCCGTCTGAAGCGGCTCCAGCTTCACCGGAAGAGAGGGGATGTAGTAGACCTCCGGATCGAGCCTCAACCCCACCCGCTCGATGAAGAAGCACCAGGCCAGCCCGGCGAAAAGGCCCAGGGCGCTACCCGCCACGCCAATCTGCAGCCCCTCCGCCAGGAAGATCTTCACGATTCCCGCGTCCGGGACGCCCAGCGCCTTGAGGACGGAGATCTCCTTCCGCTTCTCCAGCACCAGCATGATCACCGTGGCGACGATCAGGCCCGCCGCGACGATGACGATGATCGAGAGGATGATCGCCATCACCAGTTTCTCGAGTCGCAGCGCGGAGAAGAGGTTGCGGTTCATCTCGCCCCAGTCCTTGGCACGGTAGGGATAGCCCCCTAGGGACTTCACCACCTGCTCGGAGATCCGGCGCGCGTCGTCGATGTCGGAGACCTTCAGCTCGATCCCGGTGGCGCCGCGCACGTTGAAGAAACTGCGGGCTTCATCCAACAGCACGTAGGTGAACTTCGAGTCGTACTCGTACATCCCCGAATAGAAGATGCCGGCGATGCGGAAGGGCCTACCCTTGGGCATCGGCCCGGTCGGGCCGAGCTCGCCGCCCAGGGGGGAGACCAGGTTGACCCGGTCACCCACTGTGACCCGCAACGCCGTCGCCAGCTCGCGACCCACCAGGATCCCCGGCAAGGTGGTACTCGCGGTCGACGGTTTGGGCGACTGTAGAACCGGGTCGTCGCCCTTCCCGCCCCCGGCTCCGGCGGGGTCCTCTTCCGGCCGGTCCAGCCGCAGCGCCTGTGGGTCGCTCAGGTAGCTCAGCTTTCCACCGGGAAGGATATTCTGGGGCAGATCGGTCACCTCGCCCACCGAGCGCGGATCGATCCCCTTCACGATCACGCCGCCGACGTTCGATTCCGAGCCGATCATCGCCTCATTCAGGATGAACGGCGTCCGCCCCACCACGCCCGGCACGTTCTTCAGCTTCTCCATCACCTCGGCGTAGTCGTCGAACTCGGGGTGGTAGTTGAGGACGACGGCGTGGGCGTTGGTCCCGAGGATCTTGCTCTGGAGGTCCTCCTCGAAGCCGCTCATCACGGAAAGGACGATGATCAGCGCCATCACGCCGACGCCGACACCACCCACCGAGAGCGCGGTCATCATCTCGGTGGGCGTCTGCTGCCGGAGCCGGTCGGCATGCTGGGCCGCGGTGGCCTGCAGGGGATCAGCCAGCCCCAGCTTCCGGATCTGCGCCCGCCGGACCGCGCCGTGCGCCGCCCTCAGCACCGCGTAGAGCAAGAGCGGAGGCAGGATGCCCAGGAGCAGCGTCGCCAGCGCCCCCAACAGCAGC
>JBGTHI010000677.1:0-3991 GCA_041746295.1 Myxococcaceae bacterium | reverse complement strand
GGTCGACGATCTCGACGCCCTGCGCCGTGAGCTTGCGGGGCTCAGTGATCAGCAGCGCCAGGTCCTCGCGATGCGGGCGCTCGGATTCGAGGCAGCCGAGATCGCGGAGCGAACCGGGCTCAGCGTTCGCCAGGTGCGGCGTGCGGTCGAGCGAGGCCGGCGACGGCTGGGTCCGATCCCGGATTAGGGGGCGCGATCGCTCGCGGCGGGGTTCTATGTCGTATGAGCCCGACCCCGGCGCCCAACGGCCGCCAGAACCTCGACTGGACCGAGCTCCTGACCGCGCTTCAGGAGATCCTCGATCGCGACTGCTCGCTGCGCCTCTACTCGGGCCCCCACTGCCTGATCAGCGCCGAAGGCGCCTTCACCGGAACGCTCGAGCCCTTCCACTCGCCGGAGGCCCCGATCTTCCTCGAGATCGCCGAGACCCTGGTGACGGTGATCCCAGCGCAGGTCCGCTCGATTAAGACCTGGGTTGAATCGTTCGGCGAGCCGACCCCTCGTGTCCTGATCGAGCTCGTCACCGAGCATGCCTCGATCGAGATCGAGGCTCCACCCGCACCGGCCGCCAACCGCCTCTTCGACGAACAGGCGTCGCGGTAACGCCACCCGCTCTTGCCACGTCTTCGGTGCTAAGCCGAGAAGTGCGTAGCGAATGAGGTGTCGCGGACACGACCGTTGCCGAGACGGACACCAACATGGCTCACGCGATCCACAGAACGAGGTGCCTACGTTTCGTCGGAATCACTCGATGCGCACTCTTCTAACTGAATGATGATGCCTGGCAGCCGTGCCGAACTAGCCCAGGATGAATCGACCGCGCTCAGCTGGCTGAGCGCCTCGACCGCGAGTGCACCATCTCGAGCCGACAGACAGCATGGGTCGGGAGGAGGCGCGTCAGGCTCTGTCCGTCGCAAGATGGCGCTGGCAATCAAACTAAGGATCACCGTGGCTATCGAGACAACTAGCAGGGCTCCGAGCCCGAACTCGTCATAGAGCTTGTAGATCGAGATGACTGCGAGCGTGATCAGAACGCCGGTGAGAACGAACGTCTCTTTCTCAGTGGGCGCCGGAAACCGGCGGGCGCGGAGGCCCGGAACCCAGCGGCCGAACATGGTGATCAATGCCCAAAGCAACGCCAGTAGCCCAGCGATGGACAGCGCCGTATCGCTTTCCACGTCAGCAACGCTAGGTGCGCCGTCGGACATCGTCCCGGAGGCGCTCTACACAAACGTATAGCTCATCGGCTCGGCCAATCTCGTCTACGTGCTAACGGATTGCAGCTTTCCGCGGGTCTGCAGGGCGCCGCGGGATCTGCGGATGGAGCCGGGTCTAATCCTGTGCTCAGCAAGCTAGTGGCGCCAGCACCCGTTAGACCGGTTGCCTCTTCAGCGCGCCCAGGCCTGCCTAAGTACCCTCGAGAAACCTCTTTCGCTATGTCATTAATGAGATCGCCCTAAAACTGGATTCACGGGTCTCAGGGACGAAAGCCCGCCCAAAAGGAGCACAGATGAACTCGGACGAATCGGCCCCGTTGAGTCAGGAAGAATTGTTGGGCATTGAGATGTTCATGAAGGACTTCTTGTCGTGGGCGGGTGAGCCGCGCGGAGATGCCTACGCGTCGGCGTTCGAGAACGTGGATCAGTGGGAGGAATGGTGGCACCGTAGCGCGGCGGTCAGAGAGGCAGCTCCGGAGTACTTTGAGCGATTGGCAAGTCTTAGAACTGCGTCGTTTGAGGACAAAGATGACTAGCCTTGCGGCCCTCGATGATCAGTGCTAGCCGCCTTGCCACTCGTATCGGAGTGAGCCCAGAAAGGCTGCGGATCTGGCTTCGCGAGCAGGCACGGAACGAAAATCCGCTGCTCGCGCACCACGAGCGCAGTACCCGGTGGGAGTTCAACCTGAGGAGGCGGCGCAACTGGAGTGCGAGTTCAACAAGGAACATTGGGGTGCAGAGGTGATGGGGGATGCGGTTGCATCAATCACGGTTGCGGAGCTAGCCCGCAGGCTCTGGGTGAAGACCAGCGTCCTGAAGTCCTGGTTGGAGGAACAAGCGAGCGCGGGGCATCCCCTGCTAGAGGGATTCGGTGGCCGCGATTCGCAGCTTGAAGAATCAGTCGCGGAGGCGCTCACAACCGAGTTTCAGTCCGCTCACGGCTTGGCGCCTGTGGCGTGGGACGAACTGATGGACGCGTGGGGACCATTGCCGATCACGAGCGCACAGGTCACATTCGTATTGAAAGTGCTTGAGCAGCTCGATCGAGCGAAGGCGCAGGAGGTCGTAGCGAGGGTGGCTGAGCTTCGAGGCATAGAGGATCCCGCCTTAGTCGACCGGGAGATTCGAGGCGTTCTGAGCACGCTCGAGGACCACGGATTCGCAGAGAAGAGCAGCGGGCGCTGGTCTGCCGAAGTTCCGTCCTGGATGGCGGAGCTTCTCTCCGGTGAGCATGTAGAGCAGATAAGAAGCGAACCGCTAGCCGCGACCCCGGCTAGGGCTGGGGAGCCAAGCGACCTGGTCGGCGCTGCGCCCGATCCCGAGCGAGACAACGTGGCCCTGATGACGCTCTGCGATTCGGCGAGCGACGACGCCGAGCGGGTCGCTTGCGAGCTTCTCATTGAACCGCGATGGCGCAGTGAGGCGCTCTCGAATCTGCTTCCGGATCCGGATCCGAAAGAATTGTCGGCGTATCCGTCCTTGCAAAGCAAAATAAGTCCTCGCGCTTGGAATGGCCTCGGTCGCATCCGTATCCGCAGTTGGAATGACCTGGGGCGCGCTACGCCGGATGGGTTGACGGAACTCCCGGAGGTCGGAGAGAAGACCATTCTCGAAATCCTCTCCGCGTTTATTCGCCGTTGGGCGGAGCTATGGCTGAGCGGTTCAGGAGCGCCTGAATTGGCAAGTTCGTCGCAGCATCTCGAAAGCGGGGTCGCTGATGCGGATGTGTCACTTCTGCAGAGCAATTTGGCGGAGCTTTGTGCTTGGGGGTCTGAGACCCGCGGAACGGCGGGGGCTGTGGAGGCGGTGCTCGCGGCGGTCGACGCGGAGGGACTTCTCCCGGCCAGGGTGAATGCGGCGCTCGAAGCTCTTGGTGCGCTGGAAGCTCCTGCAGACAGCCGCGACCGCTATAGCTTGGCGCTGGCGTTCGACCAGCTTGAGAACGAAAAGCCGGCGGCCTTCGAGATCTTCAAGATTCGCCAGCTCTCGGCGGTGCAGCGGCCCACCCTCCAGCAGTTGGGCGAGAAGCTCGGCATTACTCGTGAGCGAGTGCGTCAGCTCGAACGCGCCGTTGAAGCCTCAATCGAGAAGCGGATGGAGGGCGACCCAGATTGGCCAGTTCGGGTCGCGGCCGACAGACTCCGGAACCAGCTGGGGGCACTTGCACTAGCGGAGGAGATCACGACGGCCCAGGAGCTCATCGACCCTGGCGGCGTCGCCCTCGAGGGGCGTCCGCACAGGCTCGCCTTGCTCCTTCGACTCGCCGGCGACCGTCGACTGCAAGGAGCGTGGATCGTCGCTGCCGGCACTGAGAGGGGGACATCGATCGCACTGTCTGAATTGACGGAGGACGGCCCGGCACCGCTTCTGGCTGTTTGTGAGCGGCTAGAAGCCCTCGGTCTGCGCGATGACTTGCAGGTCCCATGGATCGAAGCGCACGACTCCTTTCGGATCATCGGCGATCAGGTTGTCGATTGGAGCGGATCAATGGCCGACAAGGCTGCGGGGCTGCTCGCTGTCGCCGGAGAGTCGCTTGAGCTTGATGAACTCTTCGCGCGGATCGGTGAGGAACGGAACTTCCGTGGCTTCAAGCAACAGGTGCAAGGCGATCCTCGATTTCGGCGTCGCGGATTGAAGCTTTACGGGCTCGGCGAGTGGGGAGGGGAGGAGTACACAACGATCGTCGACGAGATGACCCAAGAATTGGAGCGGAGGGGCGGTCTGATGGAGCTTCAAGAGCTTGCGGAGACGCTCGCGACAAACTTCGGAGTCTC
>JBGTHI010000676.1:0-5775 GCA_041746295.1 Myxococcaceae bacterium | reverse complement strand
GGGCGCGGTGGTGGAGCTGGAGTTGGAGGGCGGCGAGCGCGGGCAGACCCTGTTCCTGGCCCCGGTCGGCGCCGGGGAAGAGCTCGAAGGCCCCGGCGGGGACGGGATCTTTCGGGTGGTCACGCCCGGCTCTCCCTTTGGTCGAGCGGTGATGGGCAAGCGGGTAGGGGATGTGGTGGAGGTATGGCTACGCGGCGAGAAGGGTGAGCAGGCTGAGCAGGCTGAGATCGAAGAATGGACCATCACCTACGCGGAATAGCAGCCTTGCGCCGGCGATTCGCTGCGTTAGCTATAGAGGCATGAACGCAGACACTGTCGCCGAAGTTCAGGGTACCGAGTTCACGCTGCCGGAGGGGTGCCTGGTCTGTAGCGGCGATCTCCAGATTCGAGTCACGCCGGGGGCCGGGGCTCAGGGAATCTGCCTGAGCTGCAGGAGCTTCTCGAAGCCCCGCGTCTCCATGACTCACCGGGGCTTGAAGGTGCTCTACGCGGCATCCGGAGAGGCTTGACTAGGGAAGTGAGTCGCGGGGGGCTCGAACCCCCGACCCTCGGCTTAAAAGGCCGGTGCTCTACCAGCTGAGCTAGCGACTCGGGGCTGCAGAAGGCCCCGCTCTGATAGCACTTTCGGTGATCCGTTCAAGAGTGCTTCGGAGAAAGGTTCTGGATAATCGCGCGCCCTTCTGGCAATGGGTCCTGCGCCTTCAGGTCCCCGTCGTCTAGAGGCCCAGGACGCTGGCCTTTCAAGCCGGTAACACGGGTTCGAATCCCGTCGGGGACATCTGCCTAGTGGGCTGGGACCTGTGGTCCTTCGAGGAGGGATGCGGGTCCCGAGACCCTCCCCCAATTTGGGCACCATCTCGCCGTGGAAGGTCCCAGCGAGGAAGTCGGATCCCATGCGGAAGCCCCTGGCAGCGTCGGCCCGAACCGGCCCCAAGTTGGAGTGGGGAGCGAACAGACACACTAGGTGTCGCCGTTCGATCAAAGAACGGTCGATGCGAGGGTGCGGCCTCTTCCCGTCCTTCCACGCTCGTAGCGAGAGGCGGAGCTTGCGAAAAACCGGCCATCCCTATCCGGGCTAGAGTGGTCGGATGGACGATGAGTCATCGCAGCCGGACGCTCGGCCCGCGAAGCAATACATCACGCGCTCCGGTGCCGAACGGCTCCATCGCGAGCTGCTGGCGCTGCTCAACGAAGAGCGGCCCAAGGTCACCGCAGAGGTCTCCGCGGCGGCAGCGCAGGGCGATCGGTCGGAAAACGCCGAGTACATCTACGGCAAGAAACGCCTGCGGGAGATCGACCGCCGCATCCGCTACCTTCAGCGCCGTCTCGACCTTTGCACCGTGGTCGTCCCATCGGAGCAGCCCGATCGCGGCCGCGTCTACTTCGGCGCGACCGTCACCTTGCAGGATGAAGATGGGGGGCGGGCGGTCTACCAGATCGTCGGCGCGGACGAGATCGATGCCAAGGGAGGCCGGGTGAGTGCCGATTCGCCGATGGGACGGGCGTTGCTCGGTCGGCGTCTGGGCGACTGGGTCACGGTGCGGCGGCCGCGCGGAGCAGCAGAGCTGGAGATTGCCGCCATCGCTTACATCTAGGCGTGCAGGGACACCTCGAGCCGGTATAGTTCGGCCCTAAGCAGAGCCCAAGTTTACCGACACCGCTCTTTGAGAGGTCGCGCCTCATTGATTCGAAAGAACTTCATTCTCGACACCAACGTGCTGCTGCACGACCCGCGGTCTATCTACAATTTCGAGAAGAACAACGTGATCATCCCGATCTACGTGATCGAGGAGATTGACCAGTTCAAGCGTGACCTCTCGGAGTTGGGCCGCAATGCCCGTCTGGTTGCCCGCTACATTGACGCCTTTCGCGCTGAGGGCTCGCTGGCGGAAGGGGTGCCGCTGCCCAACGGTGGAACCATCCGTGTCTCGTTCACCGACCGGGACCTGCCGCGGTCGATGGCCGACGGCCAGTTGATGGACAACCGCATCCTCGCGGTGGCGCTGGACATCATGGAGAAGGAGTCCGCCTCGCCCGCGGTCTTCATCACCAAGGACACCAACCTCCGGATTCGGGCGGATGCCCTGGGCTTGATCGCCGAGGACTACGACACCGAGCGCGCGGAGATCTCCGAGCTCTACACCGGCCACGTCGAGCTGACCGTCTCGCCGGACCTGATCGACGCGATCCACAAGCCCAATGCCGAGGTCGAGGTGCCGTCGTCGTCGGCTCCGTCCGAGGCCTTGAGCCCTAATCAGTTGGTGCTGCTCAAGGACGCGACCAATCCCTCACACACCGGCATGGGCCGGTTCAATGCGGCCAAGGGAAAGCTGGTCCCCTTGCTCCGCACCGCCCGCGAGGGAGTTTGGGGGGTGCGACCGCGGAACATGGAGCAGAGCTACACCCTGGATCTGTTGCTCAACGACGACATCAAGCTGGTGACGATCGTCGGGAAGGCGGGAACCGGCAAGACGCTGATGGCGATCGCCGCCGGTCTCCATAAGACAACCGAGGAGACGCTCTATCAAAAGCTCCTGGTGAGTCGGCCGATCTTTCCGCTGGGGCGGGACATCGGCTACCTCCCGGGTAGCGTCGAGGAGAAGCTCAATCCCTGGATGCAACCGATCTTCGACAACGTCGAGTTCCTGATGAACCTCTCTCGCGCTGAGAAAAAAGCGGGCCGCGGCTACCACGAGCTGATCGATCTGGGGATCCTGGAGATCGAGCCCCTCACCTATATTCGCGGCCGCAGTATCCCGAACCAGTTCATCATCGTAGACGAAGCGCAGAACCTCACACCGCACGAGGTGAAGACGATCATCACCCGCGTGGGGGACGGCACCAAGATTGTCCTCACGGGCGATCCGTTCCAGATTGACAATCCGTACATCGATGCCACCAACAACGGTCTGGTGCATGTGGTGAATCGGTTTAGAAACGAGAAGATCGCAGGACACATCACCATGACCAAGGGGGAGCGCAGCGCGCTCGCCGAGCTGGCCGCCAACAATCTGTGATGGAACCTCCCAACAAGCCTCCCGATCCGAACAAACCGCTCATCGAGTACCCCACCGACTACGTCTTCAAGGTGATGGGTAAGCAGGAGCACGGCTTCCGCGAATACGTGCGGCAGCTGTTCAAACGCATTCTGGCAACGGAGATCTCTCCCGATTCGCTGAGCGAGCAGCCTTCCAGCGGGGCCAAGTATCTCTCGGTCACCGTCTCGGTCTACCTGCTCTCGGAAGAGCAGCGCGTGGCGGTCTACACCCAGCTCAAGAAGGAGCGTAGAGTTCTCTACTACCTGTGATGCGCTGCGTGTAAGCTCCGCGGCCATGGGGAGTGGGGAGCAGGTCCGTTGGAAGTGGGGAGCGGGTTGGGGAATGCCCAGCCTGGAGACCACCCGGCGCATGATTCGGATCATCGGCTTGAGCCAGAAAACCTCGGTGCTGGAGCTCGGTGGGAGTCAGCTGGGGCTGAACCTGGCGGCGGAGTCGGGTTGCTATGTGGTCTGCGTCGATGTCGATCCACAGCGGCTTCGGTCTCTCTTCGCGCGGGCGCAGCAATCGGATCTCGCCTCCCACTGGGAGGGTGAGGAAATCGAGCCCGCCAGCTGGGTGCCGCCATCCGATGAAGAGTTCCAGGCGGTCCTCGCCTGCGGAGGAGCCTGGGCGCCCTTCGCCCAGCTTGCCTCTCACGTGCGCGGCTGGTTGACCCCCAACGGCTTCCTCTGCATCTCCTCGCCGCTGCGTGTCTCCAATGGCCAAGGAGAGGGCAGCCCGCTGCTGAAATACTGGGAGGGGGTCCTGGGCGGGCCGGTTCCCGGCGCAGCCGAGGGGCTGCGGGTCCTGCAACAAGCCGGATACGAACCGGAGACTGCCGAGAGCTGGGGGCCCGAGGAGCTTGCCCAGCACTACCAGCAACTCGAGCAGTTCCTGGAACAGGAGAAGGGCGGTTGGACCGCCGAGCTCCGGAAGGAGCTGGAGGTTTTCAAGGCCAACAGCGACAATCCCAGCGTGACCTTCGGTCATTGGGTTGCGCGCCGGCACGACCCCGGGGCTAAGCCACTCCGGTCGCGCAGCCGGGGCTAAGAGATGTCGACCCATGGGGCAGTGAGTGGAGCAGTGGGCTCATCGGCTTTTGGGGCGCGTTCGGGACGAAGCAAGGCCCAGCCGAAAGGAAGACCCGCGAGGAGCCCCCCGATATGGGCGGGCCAGCTGACGCCGGGAAGAAAGCTGGAAATCACTTCCGGTGCCAACGCGAGCGTCAGCTCCATGCGTCGCTCTGGGCCCTCCTGGCTGACCGCCGCTCCGAACAGACCGAAGATGATGCCCGAAGCCCCGAGCGTCGTTCGGTTGAAGTTGAAACCGAGGATGGCCGCCGTCGAAGCCGCGCCGCTGGCCAGTGCGATCATCCCGAACTTTTTTGACCCGATCTCCAACTCCAGCGGGATTCCCAAGGCCGCCAAGCTCAGCATGTTGCAGAGCAGATGCATGGCGTCTTGATGCGCGATGGTATGGCTGATCAGACGCCACGGCTCTTTCTTCAGCAGGGGACCGTTCAGCGCGAGCCGACCGTTTAGTCCTTTGAAGTGCCGGGTCTTACTCAGCACGAACACGCCGATGCAGGCTGCGAGGAGCGCCGAGGAGATCACCGGGAAGCGCCGCTTCGATTTTAAGCGGGTGTTTGGATCGACCCGCCCTGCGTCGCTCTGAGCCCTTCGCGTCTTCACCCGCCTGAGGCTACCTCGCCCCCTGGGCTGACTTGGAAGCGGTGCCCGGTTCGACTTGATCGAACGCCTAATCGAAGCCAGAGCGTGGAGTGCATCCGCAGGCGATCAGCAACTTCTCTGAGCTTGATCGAGATAATGCGCCCGTCAGTGGAGCGGATCCGCTCCGATGCCCATGTCCAGCAGCTCGATCGGCTCGGGCGCCATGCCCAGAGTCAGCGTCTCACGGTAGCCCTCGGCGTCTCCGCCGACTTGGAGGGGTCGCGGCTGGTCGAAGCGTACCTGGACTTCGGAGGCGTGAAAGTCGTGGACGCCCGGATGGCTCCAGTCGCCGCGCCAGATTTGGGGAAGGTTGAGCAGCACCTCGGCCGGCTTCACCGCAGCCACCCGAAGGTGCATCATCCCGCGGCGCTGCCCCGCGAAAGGGAAGAGCCGGAAGTCAAAGCCGTAGCAGGGAACCGTGGCCGCTGCGGCCATCAGTGCGCGTCCACGAAACAGCAGTCCTCCCGGCGCGATCGGTTCGCCTACCGTGGACCCGCCGGCATCCAGACGGTAAGCCGGACCCTGGGAGCCGTTGGTAACCTCGCATTCGAACCAGACCGGGCGGGTGAGGCATCGCGGAAGAGTCCGGGTCACCACCGACGAGAAGTAGCCGCTCGGTCCTGTCAGCAACCCCCGCAGAGGCCCGCCGGAGACCCGCTCCTTGAGCGCCACGTAGTCGTTGAGCACCTGGCCATCGACCCCAACGCCCGCGAACGGCGCGCTCTTGCCGTCGACAGAGAGCAGGTCCAGCAACCGGAGGCCAGGGATCTCGCCCGATTGCGCCCGGGTCACATCCTCGATGAAGCGCTGGCCGCGCACGGGTGAAGCCCGCACCAGGGAGGCCAGACTGTTGCCGGTGCCCAGGCGAAGGATGCCGAAGCGGGGAGCGGGCCTGGCGCTGCCGCGCCGCTGGCGGTTGACCTCGTTGACCAACGCCATCAGCGTTCCGTCGCCTCCGCCGCAGAACAGCGTGGGGTAGCCCCGGCCGAGTATCCGGCGGACGCCGG
>JBGTHI010000675.1:0-5913 GCA_041746295.1 Myxococcaceae bacterium | reverse complement strand
AGCCGGAGCTGCCCCCGGACCTGACGGCCACCTTGCGTCCCTATCAGCGGCGCGGTGTGAGCTGGTTGCAGTTTCTGCGGTCCGCTGGCGTCGGCGGCGTGC
Source organism: Myxococcaceae bacterium (assembly GCA_041746295.1). GTDB lineage: Bacteria > Myxococcota > Myxococcia > Myxococcales > Myxococcaceae > JBGTHI01. The sequence continues at coordinate 5,811 of JBGTHI010000675.1, read as the reverse complement.
TCGCGGACGACATGGGTCTGGGCAAGACGCTGCAGGCCGCGTGCAGCCTGGAGCCGGAGCGCAGTGCGCTGGTGGTCTGTCCTACCAGTGTGCTTCCCAACTGGGAGGCGGAGCTGCGGAGGTTCCGGCCGGCGCTTAAGCTGTCGCTCTACCGCGGCCCGGGCCGTGCTCTTGACCCGGAAGCGGAGGTCACACTCACCACCTACGCGCTGCTTCGCCTCGATGCCGAAGCCTTGGTCGCGCAACCCTGGAGCGCGGTGGTGCTGGACGAAGCGCAGGCGATCAAGAATCCCGACAGCCAGGTGGCGCGAGCGGCGTTCTCGCTCCGCGCCGAGCTGCGGCTCGCTCTGAGTGGCACGCCGGTAGAGAACCGGCTGGAGGAGCTCTGGAGCCTGATGCACTTCGCCAACCCCGGGCTGTTGGGAGGCCGCCGCGACTTCCAAGAGAAGTGGGCCGTGCCGATCGCGGAGGGGCGGGCGGAGACGGCTTCAAAGCTGCGGGCGCGGATTAGACCTTTCGTCCTCCGGCGGCTGAAGCGCGACGTGGTGCCGGAGCTGCCACCGCGCAGCGAATCGGTGTTGCACGTCTCCTTGGATGAGCGTGAGCGCTCGATTTACGAGGCGGTGCTCGCCGCGACTCGAACCGAAGTTCTGAATCTACTGGGGCAGGGTGGCAGCGTGATGAGGGCCCTGGAGGCACTCTTAAGACTGCGCCAGGCGGCCTGCCACCCGGCGCTCCTGCCCGGGCAGGTGGCCGAGTCGTCCTCCAAGATCCAAGCGCTCATCGAAGCCTTGAGCAACGCGGCGGCCGATGGGCACAAGGCCCTGGTCTTCTCTCAGTGGACAGGGTTGCTGGATCTGGTTGAGCCCGAGCTCAAGGCGGCGGGCCTGGCGTTCGTGCGGCTCGATGGCACGACCCGGGATCGGTCGGACGTGGTGGCGCGGTTCCAAGCGGAGGAGGGGCCGCCGGTGATGTTGATCTCGCTCAAGGCAGGCGGGACGGGACTGAACCTGACCGCGGCGGACCACGTCTTCCTGCTCGATCCCTGGTGGAACCCCGCGGTGGAGGCTCAGGCAGCGGACCGGGCGCATCGCATCGGGCAGGAGCGGCCGGTGATGGTCTACCGGATGGTCTCCGATGGGACCGTGGAGGAGCGGATCCTCAGGCTTCAAGACACGAAGCGGGCGCTGTTCGAGGCGGCGCTGGGAGAGGGGGGCGGGGCCGTCGCTCTCACGCGCGAGGATTTGGTGGCGCTGTTCGACTAGTCGGTCCCGGGCGGGAAGCCGGCGAAACCCAAGGACATCACCTCCGGTGATCAGTTGCGCTTGCCGGTCTTCTGCCTCAGCACCGCCATCGATCGGCCGATCAGCTCGTAGCTCTCCTTCACCTCCCGCCCAGCCTCGGGGAACCTGGCCTCCTGGGTATCGAACTCGAGCGACCATCTGGAGTCCTGCTCGGTCCTGGGCACTTTGAAGGCGACCGACTCATGGTGGGCATTGACCAGCACCAGCAGGCCGTCGCCGGTGATCCGCTCACCGCGCTCATCGAGCATCGGGATCGCGTCTCCTCCCAGCCAGAAAGCCATCGCCCGCAGCCAGGATTTGCTCCAGTCCTCCTCGGTCATCTCGGTCCCGTCGGGCCGAAGCCAGACCAGGTCCCGGGCTCGGGAATCCCAGATGTAGTCCCCGCGGAAGTGCTTCCTTCGCTGGAGCACCGGCTGCCCATCCCGGAACCGGATCAGCCGGGCGGTGAACTCCAGCAGAGCCTTCCGGCGGTCGTCCAACTTCCAGTCGAGCCAGGAGATCTCGTTATCCTGGCAGTAGCCGTTGTTGTTTCCGCCCTGAGTGCGCCCCATCTCGTCGCCCGCCACCAGCATCGGAACACCCTGCGAGAGCATCAGCGTCGACAGCAGATTTCGCTTCTGCCGCTCGCGCAGCTCGATGATCGCCGGATCGTCCGTCTCTCCCTCTACGCCGTGGTTCCAGGACTGGTTGTCATCAGCGCCGTCCCGGTTGTGCTCGCCGTTGGCCTCGTTGTGCTTCTGGCCGTAGGTCACCAGATCGTGGAGGGTGAAGCCGTCGTGGGCGGTGACGAAGTTGATGCTGGCTTGCGGGCGCCGCCGCTCACCCTGATACAGATCGGCGCTGCCAGCGAGTCGATAACCGATCTCGCCCGCCAGTCCTTCGTCACCCTTCCAGTAACGCCGGACGGCGTCCCGGTACTTGCCGTTCCACTCGCGCCACGGCGCTGGGAAGCCGCCTACCTGATAGCCACCCAGGCCGACGTCCCAGGGCTCGGCGATCAGCTTGACCCGGGAGAGGATAGGGTCCTGCGCGACAATCTGGAGGAAAGCTGCGTGGCGGTCGAAGCCGCCTTCGCCCGTGCGGCCCAGCACGGTGGCCAGATCGAAGCGGAAACCATCCACGTGCATCTCCTGCACCCAGTACCTAAGCGAGTCCAGGATCAGCCGCCCGCCATACGGATTGCTGGCATCGACACTGTTCCCGCAGCCGGTGAAGTCCAGGTAGAAGCGCTTGTCCGGCATCAGCCAGTAGTAGGAGGCGTTGTCGATCCCCTTGAGCGAGAGGGTCGGCCCCAAATGGTTCCCCTCGCAGGTGTGGTTGTAGACCACGTCCAGGATCACTTCGATGTCGGCCTGGTGGAGCGCTTTGACCATCGCCTTAAACTCCGCCACCTGGGCGCCCGGCGTCCTTCGGCTGGCGTAGAACTGCTCCGGCGCGAAGAAACCGAGCGTGTTGTAGCCCCAGTAGTTGGAGAGCCCCTTGTCGTTGAGGAACGAGTCGTCGGCCGCTTCGTGCACGGGCAGCAGCTCCACCGCGTTCACCCCCAGCGTCTTGATATGCTCGATCGCCGCAGGGTGGCCCAGGCCGGCGTAGGTACCCCGCAGCGACTCCGGGACCCCCGGGTGGCATTGAGTGAAACCCTTCACGTGCGCCTCGTAGAGCACCGTCTTGCGCCAGGGGATCTCCGGCTTGCGGTCTCCGCTCCAATCGAAGAAGTCGCTGACCACCACCGACCTGGGAGCGCCGGGAGCGCTGTCCCGGCTGTCCGCTTCGAGATCTTTCTTCCTTCCGCCCAGAGGGTAGCCGAAGACCGGCTGATCCCACTGGGGCTCGCCGTAGAGCGCCTTGGCGTAGGGATCGACCAACAGCTTGGCCGGATTGCAGCGGTGGCCCTGGACGGGGTCATAGGGTCCGTGCACGCGCAGGCCGTAGAGCGCCCCGGGTTGGAGCCCTGGTACATAGCCGTGAAAAATGAAATCGGTGCTGTCGGGCAGATCGAACTTCCCGATCTCCCGGTTGGGGTCCTCCGCGCTGTAGAGACACACCTCGACGCGAGTGGCAACTCGGGAAAAAACCGCGAAGTTGACGCCGCTGCCGTCAAAGGTCGCGCCCTGCGGAAAGGGTTTGCCGGGCCAGACCTGCAAGTCCATGAAATGTGCCACCTAGCTCGACTGGCTCGATAGGAAGGGAGGAGTGCGACCTAAGCGGCACTCTGGTTCCCCGCTCGGTGGCTCGCAAGCTCGATCTGCGAGGGAGGCGGCGCCGCCTGCCCAAAAATGAAAGGGGTCGTGTCCCGATCCAATACCGGAACACGACCCCTTCGCTCTCCGCTGCCACTACTTCTTGTCGGTCGCGTCCTCGATCTTGTCGCCCGCCGTCTCGGTGCTGTCGCGCACCGAGTCACCGGTCTTCTCCGCCGCGTTGTCCACTTTCTCGCCCGCGCGCTCCATCGAGCCCTTGCGGTGGCAGCCCGCCGACGCGACCACCAACCCGGCGATGCACAACATCTTGAACAGCTTCATCGATTCTCCTCACTGGGAATGTGATAGGATGGCAATCTAGGGATCGCGCTGCGGTTTGTCACCGCCGGATCCCCCCGAGCTTGCTCTCTTGCTCTTCCCGACGCCGATGACCATCTTCACCAAGCGAAAAACACACAGGGAGGGTTGCATGTCGCTGGAAACGATTCTGTTGTGGGCGGTGATTGGGCTCATCTCCGGCTGGCTGGCTTCGGCTGTCACCGGTGGTGGCTTCGGCGTGATTGGGGACATCGTGGTTGGCATCGTCGGCGCCTTCCTGGGCGGTCTCATCTTCCGGGCGTTTGGTGCGGGGGCGCCCTTTGATGGGCTTGCCGGAACGATCTTCGTCGCGTTCATAGGCGCGGTGGTGCTGTTGCTGGCGCTTCGTGCCCTGCGGCCGCGGCGCGCCCACCACGTTTAGCGGGCACCTAACCACTGGTCGGCTTTGGAATACGAAGGGGGGTCCGACCGTTGCGTCGGGCCCTCTTTCGGTTTTTTTGACAGCTTCGATTGAGCTACCGCCTTCGACAGATACCCTGGGCCGCCCTCGAGCCCAGCGGACCGGGTGCTGGTCGATGCGCCGTGCTCATCCCTGGGCGCGCTCCGCCGGGGACCGGACCACCGCTTTCGCCTCGATGCCGCCGAATGGACCGGTCCACCGGCGTTGCAGGCCGAGATCCTCGCCCTGGGCGCCGAGCAGACAGCGGCCGGCGGAAGGCTGGTCACGGAACCGATGGATTTTTCGCGGTGCTCTTTAGAACGTGGAGGGTCCCATCGAACCCAATCCTGACCTCCTCTGGAATGTGCCCTACAGTTCGCCGGGCCACCCCACAGACCACCCAGGAGCACCGCGCATGATTTCGGGCCACCGCCGCTTGGGCGCCGCTGTCCTCATCTACGTTGGCGTCACCGGCTTTCTAATGTCAGCCGCGATGGGCGCAACCTTGGTCGCCAGGGCCGGCTATGAGCGGCGGTGCACGGGTACGGGCGGGCGCTGGAATGCGGGCGGCGGCAAGTGCGAGAGCCCCGAAGACGCCGCGTGGGTCCGAAGGCTCAGCGAAGCCAATCGGGCGCTGCGCTGAGCTGAGCGCTCGCCGCCTCTTCCTCCGACCCATCTGAGTTGCTCTTGGACTCAAACCGTTGAACCGAACGGCCGCTTGCTCTTTTGAGCTTCCGGCCAGGCGAGTCAATGGGCATGTTCCAGCCCTCACTAAATTCGGGAGGGTTACCATGACAAAGTTTTTCAAGCAGGTTGCGGTCGGTGCGCTGGGGTTGGTTGCGTTGGGTCTTCCGGGCTGCGCCAGCTCGCGGGGCAGTGTCGATGACTCCTGGCTCGCTCGGATACCGGAGAGCGAGCTCTCGGGCGTGAATGCAGCGCAGTCCAAGCTTCAGCAGGCCAAGGATGAGGTCACCAAAGCGGAGGTGGCCCACAAGGATGCGCAGCAGAGCTACGAGGTCGCCGGCCACAACCGCGATGCGACCAAGAACCGGATCGAGGCGGACCAGACCGCAGTCAAGGCGGCCGAGGGCAAGGGGCAGCAGGACGCTATCCGCTCGGCCCAGTCGGCGCTGGCCACCTCGGAGGGGGCGAGCTCCAAGGCCGAGGCGGAGCTGCGCTACCGCAAGGAGCAGGTGGACGCCAAGGCTGCAAGCCAGGTGGTGACGAAGAGCAAAGAAGAGCTGGCTGCGGCGGAGCTGGAGATGGCGCAGTACGAGGCACTTAAGAAGAACAACGACGTGCGGGCCCGCAAGCTCTCTGAGCCTGACTTCCGCGCCAAGGTCGCCGACGCGCAGGCGAAGGTGGCTCAGGCCGAGCAGAAGGTTCACGAGGAAGAGCAGCAGGCGCAGCAGGCTCGCCTCGACGTCGACCGGATGAACGGCAGCGGCATGGGCGGCAGCGGTCAGTAGTCACCGCGACGATCGCAGCGAACGTTCAGGAGCGGGGCGGCGAGGTGGCCGTCCCGCTTTTTCTGCGTCATGACCGCCTC
>JBGTHI010000674.1:0-2059 GCA_041746295.1 Myxococcaceae bacterium | reverse complement strand
GGCGGTGGCCAAGGCGCTGGGGCGAGATCCCAAGGCGTTGACGCTCGCGCGCGAGGGGCTGGTGGGTGAGCGGCCCAAGGGGGAGATCGCGGTGCAGACCCTGCGCGGTGGCGACATCGTGGGCGAGCACACCGTCTACTTCATCGCCGAAGGCGAGCGGATCGAGCTGACCCATAGGGCGACCAACCGCGAGACGTTCGCACGGGGGGCGCTGCGGGCTGCCGCCTGGATCGCCGGTAAGCCTCCCGGGCTCTACGGCATGTCCGATGTTCTGGGGCTCAAGCCGTGACTCGAGCCGTGCCTCAGGCTGTGATCGAAATGCAGCGGTTCGTCCGATTCGGTCCGCAAGACCGGGAACGCTATGGCCAGCTCCGGCTCCAGCCAGCCGCACCTCGGACATGGTCTTCGGCACGGCCCGGCTGCTCTCCTTCATCTCACGGGTGATGACCCTCCATCTGAGCGATCTTATAAGCACCGGAACCCCCTCTGGAGTGGGCACGGAGGGAATCGGCAAGGGGGTCAACCCGGTTGTGAAGGGCGAGTGAGCGAGATGGTCTACATCGGGATGGGCTCCAATCTTGGGGAACGAGAGGAGAACCTGCTCGATGCGCTCCGGTCGATGGGCCGGATCGACGCGGCCACGGTGGCTCGCCGCTCCTCCCTCTTTGAGACCGCGGCCATCGGTCCGCCGCAGCCGCCCTACCTGAATGCGGTGGTCGAGCTGGAGTGCGCGCTCACGCCCCGGCGGCTCCTGGCGATCCTCAAGGAGATCGAGCGCGAGCTGGGGAGGTTTCCCGGGTATGGGGTCAGGTGGGGGCCGAGGGTGATCGATCTCGACATCCTGCTCTGGGGCGGGCGGGTGATAGCCGACGCGGATCTGCAGATTCCCCATCTGGAGCTGTACAAGCGGCGGTTTGTGCTGGAGCCGCTGGCGGAGCTGGCGCCGGATGCGACGCACCCACTCACCGGCAAGCGGGTACGTGAGATGCTCAACGCCCTCAAGTCTCTGCCACCGGCTGCAGCGCAGGAGGTCAGCCGATTCGACTCCACGCACTGGCCCAACCGCCAGCGGCTCGACTGAGCTGTCGGTTCCGATGTGCGGTATAGAGCGGATATGACCTCAGGCCTTTTGCTCCTTACGCTGTGCCTCGGTGCGGGCGCTGTCTCCGACGGGGGTGTGTTGCCTGACCATCCGCCGGTCTCGGCGACCGGAGCCGGTGGCGACGGCGGTGCGCAGGGCGCAATGAGCGCGGACGAAGTGATGAAGCGGCTCGATGCTTCCGCCGATCTTAAGAAACGACCGAAGACCTTCGATGTCGCAGGGGCAATGGGGCGGCTCTACTACGCCCACGGCCGGTACGAGGACGCGCAGGGCTTCTTGGGTGAGGCTATCGGTAAGGCCCAGGGGTTGAGCGAGGTCGCCAAATCTGGTCGAAAAAAGATGGGTGCTGGGGCCTATGCGCAGCTCAAGCCTGCCCTCCCGTCCGACTGCGGCTTCTCTCCCGGCGCACCGATGGAGACGCTGGCGCCGCTGATTCAGGCCAAGGCGAAGGCGGATGCCAAACTGGGCGCCGCCTGCGCGCGCACCGCGCTCAAAGAGGTGGGCGAGCTTCGACTGCTCGAGGCGCAGGCGCAGTTCATCCAGAAGGAGCCTGCCGCGGCGCTGAAGAGCCTGACCAAGCTGCTCGAGCTGTGGCCGGAGCAGGCCGATGCCCGGTATGCACGGGGCTACATCCTGTTCGACAGCAAGGGCGACGACCTGGCCGCGCTCAAGGCTGCCAAGGCGGACATCGACAGCTACCTCAAGCGGGCGTCAACCGGTGTCCGGGCCGATGAGGCGAAGCAGATCTCCTCGCAGATCGGCAAGGCGATCGCCGCCGGCGGTGTGACGGCTCTCGACAAGAAGTGGCAGCGACCGCGCCCCTCGGCGACGGCTCCGGCGGCGCCGCCGTTTGCGGCGGGCGAGATGGATCCGCATGCTCCGACCATAGCTGGGGCAGGTGGCGGAGGCTCGCCTCCTCCGCTCACCCAGGAGATGATCGACGCGGTCCAGAACACC
>JBGTHI010000673.1:0-2211 GCA_041746295.1 Myxococcaceae bacterium | reverse complement strand
GGTCAGTCACTCTGCTCCCTGCCCTGCTCGGGCTCGCTGGTCACCGCATCAACGGCCGCCGCGGAATGACCCCATCGGCCACGGCGGGCACCGGTTGGAGACGCTGGGGAGAGCACGTGTCCCGGAATGCCTGGGCCTATGCCTTTGGGGTAACGCTGTCGCTTCTCGCTCTGACCGCACCCGTGTTGAGCCTCCAGCTCGGGTTCCCCGACGAAGGGACGCTGCCCGAGACCCGCACCGAGCGGCGAGCCTACGACCTGGTTGCCGCAGGTTTCGGCCCCGGCATAAACGGGCCGCTACTGATCGCCGTCGACATCTCCGGGGACGTCTCGATCGTCGAGCCGCTGGTGAACGCCGTCGCTAGGGATGAGGGTGTCGCCGCGGTCGCTCCGGCGAACGTGGACCCGGTGGCAGGTGTTGCGACACTGGTTGCGTTCCCCACGTCGTCTCCACAGGACACGGCGACCGTCGAGACCATCGAGCGTCTCCGCTCAGAGGTGTTCCCGGCGGTCCTGGAGGGAGCTTCAGCAACTGCGCATGTCGGCGGGGCCACCGCCAGCTTTTCGGACATAGGCGACCAGGTGAAGGACCGGCTCCCGCTGTTCATCGCTGCGGTGATCGCCCTGTCGTTCCTCCTGCTGGTGGTCCTGTTCCGCTCGATTCTGGTGCCGCTGAAGGCGGCGATCCTCAACCTGCTGAGCATCGGCGCCGCCTATGGGGTGCTGGTGATGGTGTTCCAGTGGGGCTGGGGCAAGGACCTGATCGGGCTCGAGGCGCCGGTTCCCGTGATCTCGTTCATCCCGATGTTTATGTTTGCCGTGCTCTTCGGCCTGTCGATGGACTACGAGGTATTCTTGCTGTCACGGGTGCGCGAGGAGTACCTGGCTACGGGTGACAACCAGGGTGCTGTGATCAGAGGGATCTCGAGCACCGCCCGGGTCATCACATCCGCAGCACTGATCATGATCTCGGTCTTCCTCGGGTTCGTGCTCGGCGACGACCCGGCGATCAAAATGATGGGCCTCGGCCTGGCGACTGCGATCTTCATCGACGCCACCGTCGTCCGCATGGTCCTGGTCCCGGCGACGATGAAACTGATGGGCGCAGCCAACTGGTGGCTGCCGGCATGGCTCGACCATCTTCTCCCCACAATCGACATCGATGGCGCACCGGCTCGCGACGATCGCGACGAGCCGGAGCTGGCCCGGGTCTCCTGAACGTCCCATTCCGGCAAGGCCGAGTGTGAGTACGTGACCTCGTCATACGACTAGGTCACGTACTCCTACGTTCTCACACCTTCGCAGTGATCTCCCCGGGGCCACGTTCCCCTGGCACCTGAACGGAGCGAGGCGAGCGGGAGAGGAAGGAATGGCGGCCGCCCACCGGACTATCGTCGCCACGAGATGAGCCGGACGGTGGAACATGAACCAGCGGAGCCGACGATTCGCGGCTACGTGTTGGCGCCCGATGAAGGTGTCCGGGGCCGCGACGCCGAGGTGAAGGCGTCAAGCTCCTCGACCGACGGCAGTTTCGCCGTGTACCTCACGATCGTGGACGGCCAGGGACCGCCACCGCACGTCCACCGGCACGACGACGAGGCGATCTTTGTCCTCGCGGGCGTGATCGAGGCCGAGTGCGGCCCCCGACACGTTCGTCGCCCGCGAGGAGGGCTTCATTTTTCTCCCTCGTCTGCTCCTGCACACGTTCCGGTCGGTTGATGGCCCCGCCGATATCTTGTTCCTGGCCGTCCCGGGGAAGATCGACGAGTTCTTCGTCGAGCGTGACCGTCTCGTGGCGGCCTCCTCGTCGCCGGGACGATGACCACGCTCTATCGGGCCGCCACGCAGCCCGCGGATGTGGCGGCGACAGAGTCATGCGGTCCTCCGTCGTCAGAGCGGAGGTTGATGGAACGAATCGGCTACGAATCCACTCGGTAGATCGAGACCACGCCCAACGGATTCGGCGATCCTGGTTGGTTCGAGTTCCGCCAGGTTCACCTTTGTGTTGCCTTTGCGCCAGAACGCCCATTGCTTGTCCTCGGCCAGTGTGATGCCTGCTTCTACCAGGGCGCCACGAAGACGCTCGGCTCGCGCATGTCCAAGTCGCGCTAGTGGTCCGTCGCTGAAATAGCGAATACGCGTATGATTTGGCATGGTTCACATCGTGGAGGTGACCGTCGAGGACCGGGCCAGGCTGGAACGCTTGCTCGAT
>JBGTHI010000672.1:0-2169 GCA_041746295.1 Myxococcaceae bacterium | reverse complement strand
TCGATCGCCGTGGCCACCCGCCAGCTGGCGGCGCAGAAGGAGCCGGGCAAGCGGCCCGCGGAGGCCAGCCCGAACGGTCAGTTCAGCCTTCAGCTCGCGGCGAGCCAGAGCAAACCCGAAGCGGACCGCTTCGCCGCCAAGCTGCGTGACCGGGGCTATGCGCCGTATATCGTGGAGGTGACGGTGCCGGATCGCGGGATCTGGTACCGGGTCCGTATGGGCAGCTTCGCCACCAAGGATGCGGCCCAGCGCTATCTGCAGGACTTCAAGCGCGAGACCAAGATGGACGCGATGGTCGCCGGTGGACGCTGACCCCTGCTTGAGTTAATCCCAGGAGAACCTCCCTGGGTCAGCGAATGATTGAGAGACACACCCAGCCCACCCCGAATGCAGCTGCGCACGAGCCGCGTCCACGCGCTCGAGGCTGGCGAGTTGCCGCCGCGGCGGCGCTGTATCTTCTATTGATTGGCTCGGCGGCGCTGGCGCTCTGGAATCGGCGGGATCCGGAGGCGCTCCCCCGTGAGCTGCAGGCCGCCGTCCCCTGGGTCTTCGGGCTGTTTGTCGCGCTCTTTGCGATCTACCGGGTCGCTGCGGTCCGGGCGCGGCGCTACCCGGCCTTCAAGGCCTTCTTCCAGGTCGGCGTAATGGTCTGGGTGGGGCTGCTCCTACTCCCTCAGGCCAAGGCGCGCTACGAGACGCCGGGCGATCCCCTGGTCGCGCTGCTGGCAGATCCCAACCCCCAGGTCAGAACCCTGGCGGCGGAGCTGGCACGCTACCGGCCAGACCCCAAGGAGTACTCGCCCTACCTGGTCCGCGCCTTGAGGGATCCGGAGCCCCAGGTTCGCAGCGAAGCCCACCGTTCGCTGGTGGCCATTCGGGGTACCGACCTGGGCCCTCCCGACAACGAGAAGGCGGTCGACGCTTGGGACGCGTGGGGGGAGGCGGTCAAGAAGTGAGTCACGACTCGGTGGGCAAGGAAGAGGTCCTGGCCAGGTACATGGCAGAGCGGGGGCTGAAGAGCACCCGTCAACGAAGCCTGATTATCGACACCTTCTTCGATGCGACGGGCCACCTCTCTGTGGAAGATCTTTGGGCCAAGGTCCGACAGGCCGACGCCAAGGTCTCGGTGGCCACCGTCTACCGGACGATGAAGCTGCTGCATGAATGCGGGTTGGTGCATGCGCAGAACTTTGGAGACGGACAGACCCGCTACGAAGCGGCGATGGGTCGGCACCACCACGACCACCTGATCTGCACCGGTTGTGGAACCATCGTCGAGTTCGAGAACGACCGGATCGAGGCACTCCAGGAAGCGGTGGCTCGCAAGCACGGCTTTCGGGTGACTTCACACAAGATGGAGCTGTACGGGCTCTGCCGAAACTGCGCGCGCGAGCTCGATGGCCATGCCGGCAAGAACCGTTCTTGACCATTGCTACAGACATGAAACGTATTTCTTGCGCGTGCTGATGCGACTGGTACCGTGCCGCGCGATGAGCGGGCAAAGGCGGTGGCTATGGGGAGTGATTTTTGCCACCGTGCTGGCCCTGGGCTCGATCGCTGACAGCCGTGGCTTCCGCCGCTATTTCCAGCTCCGTCAGGAGATCCGGACCATGAGCGATCGGAACCGGCAGATGCAGGATCAGAACCGTAATTTGCTCAGGGAGATCAATGCTCTTCGGAGCGAGCCGCAAGCCTTGGAGCGGGCTGCCCGCGAGGAGTTGGGTTTCGTCAAACCGGGCGAGATCGTTCTGAACATGGAGTAGCAATGCGAGTGGGCCAAAGGGCAGCGGATGCCTTGCCCGGCGCTTCGGTGCTGGTGGCCTTCTGTCTGCTCTCCCTGGGCAAGTTGCGTTCGCCGGAGCGCCTGGGCGCGGTGGAGTGGCTGTCGCTGCTGCTGCTGGCCGCCGGAATCGCCGTCGCATCGTTGAGAAGGTTGCGTCGCCAAGCGCTTCGGGAGGGACAGCCCGCCAAGCTGCCGGCGTTTCCGATGGTACCCTGGCTGGGCTCCTGGCTCGGTCCATGGATCCAGAACGAGCTGTCGTTCGGGTCGGTGTTGATCTGCGCCGGCTACGTCGCGGTGGCCCTGGCCGGCCCCATCGCTTTTCCCGCGGTGCTGCTGCTGACCGCCTTCTGGGTCGGCTTCCTGCCGCGGGTGGCGGCCGGCACGCT
>JBGTHI010000671.1:0-9114 GCA_041746295.1 Myxococcaceae bacterium | reverse complement strand
GTCCTGGACGAGGGGCTCTTCCTCTACTTCCGGGCGCCCCACTCTTTCACGGGCGAGGAGGTGGTGGAACTCCAGACCCATGGAAGCCCCAAGCTGCTGGAACTCCTTGTGGAAGCGCTGCTGGTCGACGAAGGAGTGCGGCTGGCGGAACCGGGGGAGTTCACGCGGCGGGCCTTCCTCAACGGCCGCATCGATCTGACGCGTGCCGAGGCGATCGCAGATCTGGTCAGCGCAGATTCCGAGCTGGCGGTGCGCGCGGCGTCGGCTCAGCTCCGAGGAACCCTCGCTGGCCGTCTCGAGGCCGTCCGAGGGCCGATCATCGAGCTTCAGGCTGAGCTCGAGGGGCTGCTCAACTTTCCGGATGAGGCCGATGGCGCGGGGGAGGATTGGGTCCAAAAGTTGGATCAGGCTGGAGAGCCGTTGAGAGGACTGCTTTCGGAGGAGCGGTCCGGCAGGTTGATCCGTCGCGGCGCCAGGGTGGTTCTGTTTGGTCCGGTCAACGCGGGGAAGTCGACGCTCTTCAATCTGTTGGTTGGGGAGGAGCGGGCTCTCGTGGATGAAACACCGGGCACCACCCGGGATCTGATCGAGGCCCGCTGGGAGCTGGGTGGATGCGCAGTGACGTTGGTCGATACCGCCGGGCTGCGGGAGGGCGCGGACCGGGTCGAGGCGCGGGGAGTTGATCGCGCCCGTGCAGCGCTGGGCGGAGCGGATCTGGGGCTGCTGGTGCTTCCGGGTGGAACACCGTTGGAGGAGGTGAAACGTTGGGAGTCGGAGGCCGGGGACACACCCATCCTGCGCGTTGTGAGCAAGAGCGATCTCCAGCCCGCGCCCGGAGAGGACGTGTCGGAGAGCGATGCGCCGGCGGTGGACGGATCCAGTGGTGAGGGGCTGGACTTACTCCGGGCCCGGCTCCACTTGGAGCTCGGGCTTGATGCGCTGCGAGCCGTCCGGCAGGTGGGAGAGCGCCATGCGGCGGCGCTTCGTCGTGCCCTTGACCACCTCGATCGGGCGCGCGCAGCGGTGGCGGCGAGCACGCTGGAGGTGGTTGCGGGGGAAGTGGGGCTCGCTGGAGAAGCGGTGGGCGAAGTAACAGGAGAGGATGTCTCCGAAGCGGTTCTCGATGCGGTTTTCCGACGCTTCTGCATCGGAAAGTAGAGTCAGCGCCGTCCGCGAGGGCTCGGGTTGCGGGTCAACCGCTGTTGACGAACCTCGGAGCCGTTCGCGTCGCGTGCCGGTTTGCCTTGAGTCTGCGCTTGGCGCTCGCCGTCCTCGGCTGTACGGGCCTCTTCTTCCGTAGCTTGGGTAGCTTGCGTAGACGAGGTCGCCTGCGAGGCGTTTGCGGGAGGATTTGGGGGAACGAGTGGACCCCCGACGGTGGAATAGCGGCGGGGATCGGACCAGAAGGTGTCTTCGAACCCATCGTCGACGCCCAGCTTCCGGAGAGCGTCCTCCACGCCGGGGCTAACCCCGCCCGCGAACAGCTTGGGGGAGGATTGAGCTTGCTGGGTCGATCGCGCAGGAATCGTCCCGGTGTCTTTGGGGGTTACGCGTGACACGGCTGCTTGCCTCGTCTCCTTGGGGTCGACCACAGACGCGGCTAAAGTGCCGACCCAATTTACCAAACTGACGTAGACCTACCAGAAGATCAAGGTCGAGAGGGTGGGCCTCGTATCAGTGACTCTGCTGAGCGCGTGACTGTCTGCCTGATGGCGAGGATAGACCAATAAAATTACCGGCGGTCTGACGCCCCCAGGTGACGGTATGTAGGGCGAGGAAGTGAACAGAACGATGGTATGCGATGAGTCCTGTTTATGAGGTGGTCGTGGTGGGTTTAGGGCACGCCGGGTGCGAGGCGGCGCTGGCTTCGGCCCGGATGGGCAGGAAAACCCTCGGGGTGACCCTCCGGAGGGATCGGATCGGGACGATGAGCTGCAATCCCGCGGTCGGTGGCACGGCGAAGGGTCACCTGGTGCGGGAGCTGGATGCGCTGGGAGGAGAGATGGGCCGCGCCGCCGATCGCGCGGGGACTCACTTTCGAACCTTAAATGAGTCGAAGGGACCAGCGGTCCGGGCGAGCCGGGTTCTCTGTGACCGTGGGGCCTACGCCGCGGGGATGCGTGCAGTCTTGGAGCGCTGTCCCAACCTGGATCTACTCGAGGGGGAAGTCGAGGGGCTGGAGGTGGTGGGTAGCCAGCTCCGTTCGGTTCGGTTGAGAGGCGGTGGAGAGATTCACACCTCGGCGGCGATCCTGACGACCGGAACGTTTCTGAGAGCGCTGATGCACGTTGGGCAGGAGAAGGAGGTCGGTGGGCGGCTTGGGGACGATGCGGCTGAGGGGCTAGCGATCGCCTTGAGGGATCTGGGCTTCGAGCTGGGACGGTTCAAGACGGGCACGCCCGCACGCTTGTTGCGGCGGTCGATCGATTTCCGGCGATGTAAGTTGCAGCCGAGCGATCCCGCCGTAAGGCCGCTGTCCACTCGGACAGTCGCCTCGGGCGAGCGCTTCCCTGCTCTGCCCGGCGTGGACTGCCACATCACCTTTACCCAGCCGGAGACCCATCGGATCATCCGGGAGTCGCTGCACCTATCGCCGTTGTTCAAGGGGGAGATTCTGGGCCGGGGTCCGCGCTATTGTCCGTCGCTCGAAGACAAGGTGGTTCGCTTCGCCGACCGCGAGCGACACCAGATCTTCCTCGAACCGGAGGGCGCGGAGAGCGAGTTGGTCTATCCGGCCGGGCTCTCCACCAGTCTTCCGGCTGAGGTCCAGCGCGCGTTTCTTCGGTCGATCCCCGGGCTCGAGGAGGTCGAGATCGTGCGGTACGGCTATGCCGTGGAGTACGACTACGCGCCGCCGACCCAGCTCCGGTCGACGCTGGAGACGCGCCGTGTCCGCGGGCTCTTCTTCGCCGGACAGCTGAACGGCACGTCCGGATACGAGGAAGCTGCCTTCCAGGGTTGGGTGGCCGGAGCGAATGCCGCGCAGAGCGTGCGGGGCGAAGAGCAGCTCGTCCTGGGGAGAAGCGAGGCGCATGGGGCGGTGCTTCTTGACGATCTGGTTAGCCGTGGCGTGGATGAGCCGTTCAGGATGTTCACCTCCCGATCGGAGCATCGCTTGACGCTGCGGGAGGGAAACGCCGATCTCCGGCTGCGCCATCATGGCCATCGGCTGGGACTGGTCTCCGATGAAGAGCTCTCGCACGTTCGGGACCGCGGCTTCGCGATCCAGGCCGAGATCGCTCGGTTAGAGCGGCTCGGGCTGGCGGCCCGTTTGAGGCGGCCGGAGGTCAGCTATGAGGCGCTCTCGCGTGGGGAGGCGCGGTGGCCGGTTCTTCCTCGCGAGGTTTGGGAGGAGGTCGAGACCGAGGTGAAGTACGCCGGGTACATCGCGCAACACGAGCGGGCGCTGGCGCGGATGGATCGGACCGGTGAAGCGTGGCCAATTCCCAGATGGCTGGACTTCGCTGCGGTCGCGGGGCTGTCCCGTGAGGCGCAGGAGAAGTTGGGGCGTGTCCGCCCCGAGACGATCGGCGCAGCCAGGAAGCTCCCGGGGATGACCCCTGCGACGGTTTCCCTCCTGATGATCCATCTAAAGAGACTGAGCGGAGATGCGCGGAGCGGGGGTGGTGGTGAGAGGAGGTAGGCGGGCTGTTGGAAAGCTGTGTACAACTCATTTGCAGTTTTGAAGCGCAGTGGTTATGGGTGGTTATCGTATCTGTTTGGAGACGGCGCTGTGGAGAACCGGGACCTTTTAGAGCAGTTGCTGGAGGGTGGCAGGAAGTTGGGATTGGCGCTTGAGAAGGATGACTGTGCGCAGCTCCTGAGGCTCCAAGATGAGCTGCTGAGGTGGAATCGCAAGGTGAACCTCACGTCGATCGTTGAGCCCAATCAGGTGGTGGAAAAGCACCTGCTCGATTCGCTCATGGCAGTGAGGTTCACGCCGGTCCAAGGTCGGTTGCTTGACCTGGGCGCCGGCGCCGGTTTCCCGAGCCTTCCCGTCGCAGTCGTGAGGAGGGAGCTAGAAATCCTTGCCGTCGACTCCGTCGCCAAGAAGGTGAGCTTCATCAAACATGTGAGCGCGGCGCTGGGACTGGGCAGGCGGGTTCAAGCGCTCCATCGGAGGGCAGCGGGCCAACCCTCCAACGAGGGAATTCCGTTGGCCGATGTGGTGATTAGCCGAGCATTGATGGATCTGAGCGAGTGGTTAGCTCTGGCACGCTGCTATGTGGTTCCGGGCGGGAGAGCGATAGCGATGTTGGGACGGAAATATGGCGAGCAAGAAGTTGCGAGGTTGGCACAGGCCGGGGGAGGACTGCTTCGAGAGATAACCGTGCTAACTCTTCCCTTTTCTGGAGCGGAGCGAACGGTGGCCTCTTTCAGTTGGTAGGCTCTTCCTCGTGTCTCCCTGCGTTCCACGTGGAACACCTTTCGACACTCCTCAATACAGTGACGGCAGCCTCCTCCGGTGTGCGTGAAATCGGAGTCAAAGTGATTGAGGGTGCGCAGTCCCCGTGATACTCGCGACACTTCAGCGCGCGACAGCGAGTGAGCGCGGACAGGAGTCGCCTTGGGCCGGGTGATCTGCATCTCAAACCAAAAGGGTGGAGTCGGAAAGACCACGACCGCTGTCAATCTTGCCGCCAGCTTAGCCTCAGCCGAACGCCGAACCCTCCTGATCGACCTCGACCCTCAGGGGAATGCCGGCAGCGGCCTTGGAATCCGACGAGAGTCGATCCAGGGCACCATCTACGATGCCCTAATGGAGACGAGGCCCATCGCAGACCTCCGCTATCCATCGGAGCTCAGATATCTGGAGGTGGTGCCCTCCAATCCAGATCTCACCGGCGCGGAGGTCGAGCTGGTTCCCCAGAACCGCCGAGAGTCCCGACTCCGTGATGCTCTTCGAGGCGTCGTTGGCGAGTATGAGTACGTGATCATCGACTGTCCACCCTCCCTGGGGCTTCTGACCGTTAATGCGCTGGCCGCCAGCGATGCGGTCCTGATCCCTCTTCAATGCGAGTACTACGCGCTGGAGGGGCTCTCTCAGCTCCTCCAGACCATTGACCGGGTCCGCGCAGCACTCAACCCGACCCTCGCCATGGAAGGAATCCTCCTGACCATGTTCGACGCCCGCGCGAACATCGCGCGCCAAGTCTCGGATGAGGTGCGGGGTTACTTCCCGGAGCTGGTCTTTGAGTCGGTCGTTCCCCGGAACGTTCGCCTGTCCGAGAGCCCCAGCTTTGGAAAACCGATCCTACTTTATGACATCAAGTCGAAAGGCTGCGAGAGCTACCTGGCTCTTGCCAACGAGATCATGCGCCGAGAAAAGCTCCGTCCTGCTCCCCCGCCGTCCGCCATCGCCTCCTGACCACTCGTTCATCAAGGACCCAATGATCCCTCAAGCACCCGCAAAAACGCAGAAAAGAGCGCTCGGACGGGGCCTCTCCGCGCTCATTCCTGCGCCGATCGACCCGGGCGGCCAACTCACCTCCGACGCCATCCAGCGGGGGGTCTTCCAGCTTCCAATCGAAGAGGTTGAGAGGGATGGCGCTCAGCCCCGAAAACAGTTCGACACCATTCGCCTCCAAGAGCTCGCTGAGTCGATCAAGGCGCAAGGCGTGATTCAGCCTATCCTGGTTCGCAAGGACAACGGCCACTACCGCTTAATCGCCGGGGAGCGCCGGTGGCGGGCGGCTCAGCTCGCAGGCCTTCAGTCGATCCCGGCCCTGGTCCGCGAAGCCACCGAGGCGCAGGCGTTCGAAATGGCGCTGGTCGAGAACCTTCAGCGCACCGACCTGAACCCCATCGAAGAGGCGGAAGGTTACCGCCGGTTGATGGAGGAGTTCGCCCTCACACAAGAGCAGGTTAGCAGCCGTGTAGGGAAGGAACGCTCCTCCGTCGCGAATGCACTGCGCCTGCTCGGACTGCCCGATGAGGTCAAGGGCTTGGTCGCCGACGGTGTCCTGAGTATGGGCCACGCCCGGGCACTTTTGGGCCTACCGACCCCCCCTGAGATGATGGAGCTTGCAAAGCGGGCAATGGCGGAGCGGCTCTCCGTCCGGGAGACCGAGCGCCGCGTGCAGCAGAGTCGCCGGAATCCGTTGCCCCGGGCGACTCAGAAGGTCGCCTCGGAAGCGAATCCCCAAGCCCGGATCATCGTGGAGGAGCTCCAGCGCTCATTGGGTACCAAGGTCCACCTCCACGATCGCGGCGGCAAGGGAGTGATCGAGCTGGAATACTACTCGTACGAGGATTTGGACCGACTGAGGGATCTGCTGCGAAAGTAGGGTTGGAGGCAGCGATGACCCCATTCGGTAAGAAAGAAGAGAAACCCTTTACGCCCCCGCCGCAACCCCGGCGAGAGGAGGAGACCGTGGTTCCACGCAATGGAGAGCTGAACGCCCTGTTGGGAAAGGGCAGCGAGTTCGAAGGCAAGCTGGCCTTCGAGGGTCAGGTGCGGATCGACGGCAAATTCACCGGTCAGATCACGACCAAGGACACGCTTGTGATTGGCGACGGCGCCAAGGTGATGGCCGAGATCCAAGCCGGAACGGTGATCGTCAATGGGGTGGTGGAGGGCAACATTAAGGCCACCCAGTCGATCGAGCTCCACCAGCCAGGACGGATCAAGGGCAACATCGAGACGCCCTCTCTCCTGATCGACAAGGGCGTCGTCTTCGAAGGCTCCTGCAAGATGGAAGGTGGCCCCGGCATCAAGTCGGTTTCCACGTCGCCACCATTGCAAGTGGCCGCAGCCGCGAAGTCTTGATCGCCCCGCGCTCACCCCTCCGCCGCGCAGCTCGTAGCGCCGCGCTGCTCGTTGCAATGAGAGGCCTGGCCGCCTGTACACGCCTGCAGGGCGCCCCCTCCGACGCCGGAGAAGAGGCGCCCGGAATGACCCTTCAAGTCCCGCTCCCCCCGACCTGGCTGGCTGAAACGGCGGGGCCGGCGGGGCCGCTGACGGCAGGTCCTCCCGGTCGACCGGTGCTCCGGATCGATCGCGTCCCCAACGCGCCCGTCCCGACCGCAGATGAGCTGAAGCGCCAATTCATCCAGGGCTCTCCTGGATTCAGCGTTCGCGAGGAGCGACGGTTGGAGACCGAGCAGTTCGTCGGGGTGGTCCTGCGCCGCTCTGAACCAAACGGGTCCAGCGGGCTGCTCTTCCTTGCAGCGGCTCCCACTCAGCAGGGGGTCGTTCTCTGCGCCAGCCTGCCAGGAGGGTCGGAGCAGGAGATCAAACAGGCCCTGGCGGTCTGCCAGAGCTTGCAGGAGGGCCCGCCCCAGCCGTCTCAGTGAACACTTCCAGATAATCGAGCTCCTTGCCGAAGGTCTCTTCCACCCCCCATAGGCCCACCCAAGCCAGTGCCCAGGCAATTGCGCCCACCGCCGCGGCACTGGCGATTCCGCCGAACCGCGGAGCCCCGAACTGGAACGCGATGGTGAGGGGCACCACCGCTCCTCGCACGAAATTGGGGACCGTCGTGGTCACCGTCGCCCGCACGTTGGTTCCATACTGCTCCGAAGCTGTGGTGACGAACACCGCCCAGTAGCCGGTGGCGACACCCACCAGGACGCAACAGCCGTAAAAGAGAGGGAGCGACAGCCTGCCCACGACAAAATAGAGCACCACCGCGCCGGCGGTCAGCAGCAGGAAAAGTCTGATCACCCGCTTCCGGCTTCGAAGCCATTGACTCAGCAACCCACTCGCGAGGTCGCCGAAAGTCAGCCCCACATAAGCGAACATTACCGCCTTGCCTGCAGAGGGGCGGGGATCCATTCCCAGCGCTCCCCCCAGCTCCGGAGAGAAGGTGACCAGGATCCCAATCACGTACCAGATCGGCACTCCGACCAACACGATTCCCAGATACTTGCGGAGGCTCTCGCGCCGCGAAAACAGCCCGAAGAGAGAACCCAAAGGGGCGCCGCTCCGCTTTGCCTGTTCGAACATTCCCGGCTCGTAGACGCCGATCCGCAGCAGCAACAGAACGAGCCCCATTGCTCCGCCCACCACGAAGCTGACCCGCCAGTCGAACGCATCGGCCACCAGCGCCGCGACCACCGCTCCCAGGATCCCCACCGTCGCGACGATGGTGGTCCCGTAACCCCTCGACTCTCGACCCAGCGTTTCGTTCACCAGCGTGATCCCGGCACCCAGCTCTCCTGCCAGCCCGATTCCGGCGATCAGCCTCAGTACGGCGTAGACCTCGACCGAGCCCACCCAGCCGTTGGCGAAGTTGGCGGCGGAATAGAGAAAGATCGAGCCAAAAAGGACTGAGAGCCTTCCCCGTTTGTCTCCCAGGACCCCCCAGAGAATGCCTCCCAGCAGCATGCCCCCCATTTGCATGTTGATCAGCAGTACGCCGGTTTCCAGGAGCCCCTCCGCCGGCACCCCTAGGCTCTGCAGGCTCTTCACCCGAACCACACTAAAAAGAATCAGGTCATAGATGTCGACGAAGTAGCCGAGGGCAGCCACCAGAACCGCCAGCCGCATCCCCCGCGCCGAGGCCTTCTCCTGAGCTGCCATCGGGCTAGCGACCCCGTCCGCCTGAATCGGGCGCAGTTGGAGTTGCGGGCGGGCTGTCGCCCGGGTCGGGAAGCTCATCTACGCCCACCAACTCGCCGGTTTGCGCGTCGAACTGGAGGTTGACCTTCCCCGGCGTGGGGGCTGTCCTTCGGTAACGCACGTACCAAACTCCCTGGCGCTGTTCGGCACCGAGCAGCGCCAGTTGGTGGCCACGGCTTTGCGCGAAGTCGGCCGCCAGCTTGACGGCGTCGTCATATCCGAGCCCCGCTACCGCCGAGTTGGAAGGCATCAGGGGCGTAGGAGAGGCCGGTCGCTCCGCTCCTGTGCCAGAAGCGCAGCCGTTCAAGCCGAAGCACAGTAGGACCGCGCCCAACAGAATGCGCCGCATTGCTCCTCCCAGATCAATCGCCCCTTTTCCTTAAGATCTTTCAGGCGCGGGGTACAGCACCGAGGCGGCGGGTGGTTTTGGGGCGCCAACCCTGCCCGCCGGTGTTTCGCCGTCAGCCGCCGAAAGCTCCCAAGAGGCCGCGGGGCGCTTGAGCGCGGATCCGGGCGAGCAGCCCGTCAAGCTCAACGAGCGCGCCGGCTTC
>JBGTHI010000670.1:0-1781 GCA_041746295.1 Myxococcaceae bacterium | reverse complement strand
TGAGGGAGTAAGACCCCTGGTAGACCACCAGGTTGATAGGCCGGATCTGTAAGTGCAGTAATGCATTGAGGAGACCGGTACTAATGGGTCGAGGGCTTGACGGATGACTTTTTGATACCCGTTGCAAACTTTGGTTGCTGTGCAGTTTTGAAGGGCCCGGGAGGGCTCTCACCAGTCTCCGGTGGCCATGGCGAGGGGGAGACACCTCTTCCCATTCCGAACAGAGCAGTTAAGCCCCTCAGCGCCGATGGTACTTGGCCCGCAAGGGCCCGGGAGAGTAGGACGCCGCCGGTTTCTTCATCGATGGGCCGCCTCCGGGCGGCCCATCGGTCGTGTACGCCGGGCATGACCAGTCGCTCGGGGGTGCAAGTCCCCCGTGGAGGTTGATGGCACCAACCACAAGCCGAGGGCAACTGCGTCGTCGTGAGGCGGGGTGGGAAGGAAGCCGGAGGCGAAATCGCGACCCGAGGGACACGAACCGCATCGGAGGCGGGGCGGCCCGGGCGAGCCAGCACGCGATGGCGAAGCCCGATGTCATCAAGGGGCCGCAACGTAAATGCGGCGGGTGCGCGAGGAAGGTGGCTGGTCTTATCCCGGGAGATCTCTCTGGGTGTCGCAGGATGCCGGTCCAGCGCGTGAGCGCTGTTCGTCGGGTGGGACGCGACGGTGGCGACCGAGAGGCCGCTGCTCGCTGGGGAGAAGTCAGCAGAGGCCGTAGTACCAGCCGGGATCGTGTTGGGGGCTGGGAAGGGCCAAACGCGAAGCCGAGCGTCAGGACGTTCGTGCTCGTGGCCGTCGCAATGATCGCAGCCAACCCCCTCGTTGGGGGCCTGGTCGGGAGGGTCTGAGGGTGAAGCCCGAGGACGCCCGGTCAGAGCGCAGCGGCGGCTCGGCGCCGGATGAAACCACCGCTCACCCCGCCGCTGCGGGCTTGTGGGAGCAGGTCTTCTCTCGCAAGAACCTCGTGGCGGCGCTCAGACGTGTCGAGCGCAACGCCGGTGCCGCTGGCATCGACGCGATGACGACTCGTGAGCTGCGGCTGTGGCTGAAGGAGCACTGGCCGGGCGTGCGGGCGACGCTTGACGCGGGCACCTACCAGCCGCAGCCCGTGCGCCGGGTGATGATCCCCAAAGCCGGGGGCGGGCAGCGTGCGTTGGGGGTGCCGACGGTGCTGGATCGGTTGATTCAGCAGGCCGTGTTGCAGGTGCTTGAGCCCGTGTTCGAGCCGCACTTCTCAGACCACAGTTTCGGGTTTCGCCCGGGACGCTCGGCCCATCAAGCGGTCGGGCGGGCACGCCAGTTCATGCAGGATGACGCGGCGTGGGTTGTGGACGTCGATCTGGAGGCGTTCTTTGATCGCGTCCAGCACGACGCGCTGATGGCGCGGATCGCCAGACGGGTTGATGACAAGCGCGTGCTGCGGCTGCTGCGGCGCTATCTGCAGGCCGGGGTCATCGGTGACGAGGGCTTGGCGGCGTCGGTGGAGGGGACCCCTCAAGGGTCGCCGATCTCGCCGCTGCTGGCCAACGTCATGCTCGATGACCTCGACGCAGAGCTCGATCGCCGCGGCCATCGGTTCGTACGTTACGCCGACGACCTGCGGGTCTACGTGGCCAGCGAACGCGCCGGGCAGCGCGTCATGCTCTCGTTCCGCACTTCTCGAGGGTCATATCTCCCCCCACTCTTCGGCGGCCTCGGCGAGCCTGAGCGAGAGCGCTTCGAGTTCGGCGGCGAGCGCTCGTAGCTGGCGGGCGTCGTCGAACCACGGCTGGTAGCGGCTG
>JBGTHI010000669.1:0-3288 GCA_041746295.1 Myxococcaceae bacterium | reverse complement strand
AGGCTGGTTGCGTGGCCAAGGTCTGGATCGCGACACTGTTCCTGCTGGTCGCAATCGTCGTCGCGGGGGTGGACACTGCCGCTGACCCAGCTAGTGCGACGCTGGGGCCGAGTGCGGCGTCAGCCGGGGACGGGGCTTCCCGCATAGCGGCTAGTGATGACTCTCCGCCGCGCGCGGTGCTTCAGGTGGGCACGAAGATCCAGCAGGGGGTGGGGTACTCGGCGAGCTGGCAGGCAGATATCGAGAACGGAGGTTGCGGCAGCCTGAGCAGTGATGGCCCGTTCAGGCCGGTCGGGGAGAACAAGATCGGACCGCTCAGAGTCGAATCCAACCGAGCGCGTGCGAAGGTGCGCTTCTCGAGCCGAACCCGGCCGCTCGAGGTCGCGGTTCAAACCTTCTCGAAGATTGATGAAGAGGGTTCGCCCGTAGGCCCACCAACCAAGATCAGCGAACGGTTGTCGAAGGACACAACGGGCCGCTGGGTCGTGCGCTTTGCCGTGAGACCAAGCCCCGATTCCTACGTTGACTTATTCGGCCGATGGCCTCCGGCAGTGGGTTGTGGGGGCGCGCGGGCCGCCTCTTGGAGCTTTCATGTGGCGGTCGACGCCGCTGCTCGCTGACCGTCATCCATCGTCAAACCACAGAGAGCTGCTCTGGACGAAAAGCAGGGCTGAGTAAGGGGTGAGCGGATCATTCGCGGGGCGGGATGGCACCTACGCATCGGGGGCCGTCCGCGATGGTGTCTAGGATGACGCATGAATCGCCCGCATAATCACACCCCGGAGTTCACATCATGAAGGATCCCATCTCGCGCTCGACGGTTGAGGCGTCTTTCGGCCCCCTCGTCCCCATCATCACCGACGTCGTACAGACGGCGCGAGCGGCCGTTACCTACGAAGTCATCCGCGATGCCGTCCCAGAGATTGGTCGTCCGGCCGCCTACAACCGGATCCGCGGATACACGCGGTGGCTCTTCATCGCAGAAGAGCTGGTCCGACGTGTTCCGTCTATGCCCACCGGTTTCGGCGGGGATAGCACGGAGAAGCACCACAACCAAGGCCGATATTCGTTTCAGTGGCCGCTCGGGCTAGTAACCGTTAGGCGGGAGCCGCACGAAGAGGATTCACAGGGCCTCTGGTTCCAAGAACGGCTGGACGACGTCTTCGAGCAGCTGCCACTTGCCGCTGGCGTCAACGCTGAGGAAGGTGTCAAGGCGTTCATATCCGTGCCGGCTGACGGGCTGGTGAGCGTCGTGTTCACCCATCCGACGTTCGAGGAGCCGATGTCAATCGCGCTGGACGAGTTTGGCGGCGATGAGACCGTGCCGTTGCCGAAGACGGATGTGAAGAAGACCAAGGTTCGCTCGTCTCGGAAGGACGAGAACGCAGGATCAACCGATAAGGGTCGCGATGGAAGCTGAGGCGAACTTCCGAATGATTCGGCTGGCGCGTGAGCTGAGAGAACTCACGCAGACGGACGTCGAAGGCAAGGGAGGGCCGCCGCAGGCCAGGCTCAGCCGCATCGAGGCAGGCCATGTTCAGGCATCGAAAGAGGATCTGCACTCTCTTGGCCAAGTTCTCGAACTTCCGACTGAATTCTTCACAGAGCCTGGGACGCCGGCGGCAGCGCCTCTTTTCCGTAAGAGAGCAATTCGATCGGCCCGGCGTCTTGCGAGCATCCAAGCGCGGTTGAACGCGGCAGTCCTGGTGGCAAAGCGACTCCTCGATTCGGGCGTCGAGATTGACCCGCCGAACCGGTTCCCCGAGGCTGGGCAATTCGCACCTGATGAACCAGCGAGGGCGGCAGATGCATTGCGAAGGGATTGGCGCTTACCGGCCGGAAGGATTGATGACGTGACGAGCGTCGTCGAATCGGCGGGCGGCATCGTGCTCCGCGTGGATTTTGGTACGGACGATGCGTCGGCGGCGTTTCTACCCATGCCGGGAGACCAGCGACTTTGGTTTCTTATCAATACACGGGAGGAAGCTGGGGATCGTGTTCGACTTAGTCTCGCCCACGAGCTAGGCCACGCTGTTCTGCATCGCATGCTTCCGAGTGTTGAGGAGGGAGAGACCGAAGCCCAAGCCTTCTCATTTGCGACCGCGTTGCTTCTCCCTGCCGGGGAGTTCGATCGCCTCGTCCCTAAGAATGCCCTCACGCTGTCCGATGCCAGAGCGCTGAAGCAGACCTTCGGTGTTTCCATTGCCGCGATCGTGCGCACCGCTTACGAACGAGGGCGGATTCAGCGACCTAGATACTCGAGCTTGTTCAAGCAGATCTCGGCGAGGCAGTGGCGACTTCAGGAACCGGGACAGGTCCCGATCGAGAAGCCTGAGATCTGGCCGCTCGTGCTTGACGTGCACCGCAACGAGCACGGCTATTCGGACGATGAAATGGCCGCTGTGGCTCGGGTGACGCCGACGACCCTAGGAGAGCTTTTCCCCGAAGAGTTCCGGAGACGCCCCACGTTAAGGGCCGTTGGTGTGAAGGCGGTTTAGGCGAGGCCGCGAGAGTCTGCGACGGAGCTCAGATGCTCGGGAAAAGTTCATGTTTCACCCGGCCACTCTCATCTCATTCAGTCCCGCTTCTCGTCCTAAGCGGCTATGCCCCTGGCTCGGTGAGCTCCTTCTTTCTGAGCGTCACGTGATCGGGATCGCCGGCGCGCGTACGCCACCGTTGATTGCCTCTGGCGAACAGGGATCTGTGCCCTTCGGGTAGCTGAAGACCGACGAGGTCCCGGGCCCGTTCCAACCGAGGTGGATGTGGTCGTCATGGTCGTCGGCGGCCCAGTGATCGGGCGCCGGACTCGGATCGAAGTAGTAGATCAGCTCGGTCGGGCGATAGCACTTGTCCTCGATCGCCCCAAGCTCTTGGGCGAGCTCCCAGCACGAGCCTTTCCGGCCAAGTGCGGTCGCCAGGCACGCCTCGCCGTCGACGGCGCTGATATCGGCGCCGCGGCCCGGAATGTGGTTCGAGCCGAGGCTGTGGCCGCTTGAGAAGACCGAGATCGTGATCGACTTGTGGACCTGGGTCGCCGCGTCGAGCACGGCGACTAGCTTCGGTGAGACGGGGTAGGCGAGCAGATCCTGCTTCGCGAACGACGACAGGACCATCTTCGGGTTCTTCGCGAGGGCGACCGGGTCGGGGTTGCCCTCGCCGAGCTCGCCGATCTGCTCGCCGCCCGTGGTGCTCGCGGACCCGCATGACGAAACCGGCTCCGGCGCCGTGACCTCGCTGCTCGTCGCCCCGCCGAACTGCTCTGCGTTGGCGAGCACGTCCTCGACGTAC
>JBGTHI010000668.1:0-3123 GCA_041746295.1 Myxococcaceae bacterium | reverse complement strand
ACGCAGCTGATCCTGGACATCTTCGCCCAGCGGGCGAGCAGCGGAGACGGCCGGCTACAAGTAGAGCTGGCGCAGCTCAAGTACCTCTTGCCGCGCCTGACCCAGCGCGACCCGTCGCTCTCTCGACTGGCCGGAGGAATTGGCGGCCGCGGTCCCGGCGAGACCAAGCTGGAGATCGATCGCCGGCGGGTCCGGGAGCGGATCACCCATCTGGAGGGTCGCATCGACGCTATCTCCCGGGAGCGGGAGGTCCGCCGGGCGCAACGCAACCGCCGCGAGTTGCCGGTGATCTCCATCGTCGGCTACACCAACGCCGGGAAGTCCACCCTGTTGAACGCGCTGACCCGATCCGATGTCCTGGCGGAAAACAAGCTGTTCGCCACGTTGGATCCCACCAGCCGACGGCTGCGCTTCCCCCGGGAACGCGAGGTGATCATCACCGACACGGTGGGTTTCATCCGGGATCTGCCCAAGGATCTGGTCAACGCCTTTCGTGCCACGCTCGAGGAGCTCAATGACGCCGATCTCCTGCTCCACGTGATCGACGCGTCGGATCCGGCACACGAGGCCCAGGTCGCCGCGGTGGAGGAGATTCTGGAGACGCTCAAGCTGAACGACCGCCCGCGGATCAAGGTCTGGAACAAGGCGGATAGGCTGACCGAGGAGCAAACCAAGGCGCTGGTCCACGCCGAAGGGGGGATCGCGATCAGCGCGGTCACCGGAACCGGAATCGACCGGCTGCTGCAACGGGCCGATTCGATGCTCTTCACCCAGGGCGCCACCGATGCGTTGGGCGAGGCGGCTCCCAGGTCCTAAAGTTCCGCGCGGGGCTGCCGCGTCATCAGCTCCACCACCGCCGCCCGGGGCTCCTTCCCTTCATAGGCGATCCGGTAGACCTGCTCGCAGATCGGCAGCTCCACCCCCACGGTCCGCGCCAGGTCGCACGCCGCCTTCGCGGTCCGCACTCCCTCCGCGACGTGGCCGAGCTCCGACAGGATTTTCTCCAGTTTTCGCCCCCGCCCCAGCTCCAGGCCGACCCTTCGATTCCTCGAGAGCTCCCCGGTGCAGGTGAGCACCAGGTCTCCCAACCCGGAGAGTCCGGCAAGGGTCAGCGGATGAGCGCCGCGCTTTACGGCAATGCGATTGATCTCGGCGAGCCCCCTCGTGATCAGCGCCGCTCGGGCGTTGGAGCCAAAGCCCAACCCCTCGGAGATGCCGGCGGCGATTGCGATCACATTCTTGAGCGCCCCCCCCAGCTCCACGCCCACCACGTCGGTGGTGGTATAGAGGCGAAGAGTCTCGCTCTGGAGGATCTGCTGGCAGCGCAGCGCCACCGACACCTCCCGGGAAGCGACCGTCACCACCGTCGGCATTCCCTGCGCAAGCTCCTGGGCAAAGGAGGGACCGGAGAGCGCCGCCAGGGACGCCCGGTGCGAGGGCAGACACTCCTCCAGAACCTCCACCGTGGTCTTCAGGCTGTCGTTCTCGATCCCCTTGGTTACCGAGAGGATCGGAACCTCCCCGGGAATCCGCGCATCGAGCCCTTGAAAGACGGTCCGGACCGCGTGGGATGGCAGGGCGCAGAGGACCAGCCCCGGCCGGCTATGCAGGCTGTGATCGCCGAACAGCTCGTCCAGGTCGGCGGTCGCGCGCGCCTCCGGAGGAAGCCGACAACCCGGCAGCGCACGCGGGTTCTCGCGAGTCCGGTTCCATGCCTCCATCATCTTGAGATCGCGCCCCCAGACCAGAACCTCTCCGCAGCGCGAAGCCAGCAGCGTAGCCAGGGCCGTGCCGAAGGCGCCTGCCCCCAGGATGGAGATCTTGATCATGGAAGTGGTGTGCCCGCTTGTTTGCCGCCACGGCCCGGCACTGTAGACCGAATTTAGCGCGATGCGTGAAGGTCGGCGGACACCCAGCGCACTTCGCGGGTACGTAGATCCACCTCGACCGCACCGGCCTGGAGGTATCGCGACACGAGCGCCGTCCGGTCGGAGACCAACTTCAGCTCGCGGGGATCCTTCCCCACGGGGACCTGCCATTGGGGCTGCCGGGTGACGGTGTCGACCGCCATGAGATTACCCGCGTCGGCCTGTTCGACCGAGCCTGCGTTGACCACGTACAGCGTGCGGCCATCTACAGAGACTGCGAGACCCACCGGCTCGACACCGACCTCGATCCGCGCCACCTCGCGCCAGGGCCGCGACGAGATGACCGACACGCTCCGGCTACCCCGGTTGCTGACGTAGACCGTCCCGTCCTTCGCGGTGATCAGGCGTGCCGGCGCACGGCCGACTTTCACCTCTGCCAGCCTCTCGCCGGTCGCGCGCACCGTGACCTCGACCAGTGCCCGCGAAGGATCGATCGCGTAGCGCAGCCGTCCGTCGGGAGAGAAAGACTGGGCAATCATTGGCTCGTCCGTCTGCTCTTTATGCATACAGCCAATCGAAAGCAGCGCCGCCAGCACCGCCCATCCCACGCTTCCGATGCCCTTCATGCTGCTCATTGCACTCCTCAAACCCTGACCTCGCTGTCGCGATCGACCCCGTCCACGGCGGCACGATCCCAGCCAAAGCCCCGCTGATTCGACCCCTTCGGCCCTCCGCGCAGTCGCGGCGCCGCAGCGGACTGCATGTGCTATGCCTCGCGCCGTGGCGCGCTCCTCCTTCGAATTCACTTTTGGCCGGAGCTTCACCCTCCTCATCCTCCTGGTCGTGCTCCCCTCCGCGGGGCTGTCGGGGTTCGGGGTGCTGGCCATCCTCAACGAGCGCGCCGCGGTGGAGAAGCGGCTGGAGGCGGTCTGGGCCGGGAAGCTGGAGACGCTCACCCAGGACCTGCTCGAAGGCCTCGGCTCGACTCCGTGGGTCCTGGGAGATCATCCGCAGCTGCTCGGGGGCCATGGCACCGAGAAGGAGCCCCTCTCCGACGTCGGCTTCGTCCTCAAGAACGGTAAGCTGATCACCGACAATCCCACCCTGCAGGCGGCCCTGACGCCCCTGGCGCATGCGCTGGTTTCCCTTACCGACCTTCCCGTCTTCTTCTCCTTTCAAACGCCCGAAGGGCCGCAGCTGATCGCCGCTCGCCGGGTGAACGGGTCGGTACAGGGCGCTCGAATCCCCCTCGAGG
>JBGTHI010000667.1:0-9867 GCA_041746295.1 Myxococcaceae bacterium | reverse complement strand
GTGGGTTTCTGCCCGCGGGGACCAGACGGTCGCTACGAGATCTCCATGCGCGAGGTGCCGCTTCCCTCCACCGGCGATGATGAGGCCGACGCGCTGTCTCTTACGGCGGCGTTGAGTGAGGAGATCGAGCGGGAGGTCCGGCGCGCTCCGGAGCAGTGGGTCTGGATGCATCAGCGATGGAAGACGCGCCCCCTCGCCGCCCTCCTCTGCTCGGTGCTGGCGCTGCTGTCGGGTGGGGGCTGCCTCCCGCCCCAAACCGACTCGACATCATCCCCGTCTCCACAACCGCGCGTCGCGCTCTACGGAGTCAGGATCGAGTCCTACCGTGGCTCAGTCAGGTCGATGTCGGGCCGCGCGGCTCAACTGCTCTACGAACGGAGCTCAGGAGAGGTCGAGGCGGCGGAGGTCTTCTCCCGGTTCCATCGCACCAGCGATGCATCGCCCGCCGGCACGATCCAGCTGCGCACGCCCACGCTCGCAGGGAACCTGGGCACTAAGCAGGCCGATGCGCGCGAGAGCATCGCCCTCCAGACCGACAACGGCCAGTTTGGGCGAGCCCGCAACGGTCACTACGATGGGGTGAAGATGCTGGCGCACGGAGACGGACCGGTGGAGCTGTGGGGCCCGACCTTCAATCTCACCGCGGCCTGGTATGCCGTCGACTTCACGCAGGATCGGATCGACTTCGAAGGTGATGTCCATGCGGTAAGCGGGGAGTTCCGATGATCGACTTCCTCTTCGCCGCCTTCTTTGTCGCCGGCGGCGCGGCTACGGCAAACGCGCCGGCTCGAAGCCCGCTCGCCGACACCGCTCCCGCGCGGCTGGAGCGGGTCAGTATCAGCGCCGACAGACTTCAAGTCTTCAACAAGAAGATGCTGATGATCTGGAGAGGCAATGTCCGGGCCCAGCGCGGCACCACCCATCTCCAGTGCGATGAGGCGATCGCTACCTATACCGACTCCACCCGGCGGGAGGTGAGCCGGATCCAATGCAGCGGCCACACCGTGGTGACCGACGGCGATCGCTGGGCCAAGGGTGAGCACGCCGACTTCGACAACGTGGGAGGGCTGCTCACGGTCACCGGTCAGCCCCAGGCGCGCCAGGGCGTGAACCGAATGAAGGGCAGCAAGGTGATCTTCAATCTGGTTCAGGACACGGTGGAGGTGGAAAACGCGCGTGCCGTGTTCAATCCCACGCCTGACCAGACCGAAGGGCTCAAGGCGGGAGGGAAAGGGCGGTGACACTCAGGCTTGTCGCCGAAGGCTTGCAGCGTTCCTACCGGGGCCGGCGGGTGGTCGACGGGGTGAGCTTCCAGGTGGGTCCCGGCGAGGTGGTCGGGCTGCTGGGACCCAACGGCGCCGGCAAGACCACCAGCTTCAACATGGTGGTCGGGCTGGTGGTGGCAGAGGCGGGGACGGTCCGACTGGGGGATGAAGAGGTGACCCGGCTGCCGATGCACCAGCGCGCCCGGCGGGGGCTGGGCTATCTGCCGCAGGAATCCTCGATCTTCCGGAAGATGACCGTCCGCGAGAACCTCCTCTCGGTTTTGGAGCTTCAGAAGGATCTCTCGCGGGCGGAGCGCTCGGCCCGGGCTGCTGCCCTGATTGCCGAGTTCGGGTTGGACACCGTCGCCGATGAGCGGGGGGAAACGCTCTCCGGCGGCGAGCGACGAAGGACGGAGATCGCCCGTTGCTTGATCCCCAACCCCCGCTTCATCCTCTTCGACGAGCCATTCGCCGGAGTGGACCCGATCAACGTGGGCGACCTTCAGTCCCAGATCGCCCACCTCAAGCAGCGGGGGTTGGGTGTGCTGATCACGGATCATAACGTTCAGGAAACCTTGAGCATTTGTGACCGTGCCTATGTCATCGCCCACGGCAAGATCCTGGAAGAAGGGACACCCCAGGCGATCGCCCAATCGGAAAGGGCGCGCTCGGTCTATTTGGGGGACAGGTTCCGCCTGCTCAAGATGTAGAACCAGGAACGACAGCCGCGCAGGTATGCGCCTAAATATTTAAAATTCTTGCGCAATGTTGAATGTGCAATGGAGGGACCTCCCTTCCGTTGGGTGGACGGGTAAGGAGGGCCCTGGTACCTTGGCACGAGTCTTGATGAGGGGCGCGCCGAACTCTCGCCCCCGCTGGCTGCACGGCTTCTTGGAGACGCTCGACTGATGGCAATGGAACTCAAACAGCACCTCAGGCTCTCCCAGACGCTGGTGATGACCCCCCAGCTCCAGCAAGCGATCAAGCTGCTGCAGCTCTCTCGGATGGAGCTCCTGGAGCAGGTGCGGGAGGAGATTGAGCAAAACCCGCTCCTGGAGCAGCCGGATGAGCACGCCGAAGGTGACCTCTCCGACAAAGCGCCCGGCGAAGCCTCGATGGAGGCGGAGAACACCGAAGTCCACATGGACGTCAACAGCAGTCCGCCTTCCGAGACCGCTCAGGAGGTGAAGGGCGACGGCGAGGGTCCCCCGGAGATCGATTGGGAGGCCTACCTCAACAGCTACCAGTTCAACGAACAGAGCACCGCCTCCAACCGGGGCAACGTCGCCTCCGATGACCTGCCCTCGTTCGAGGCGAACCTGGTCAAGAAGCAGGACCTGTTCGAGCACCTCTCATCTCAGCTCGGGTTCCTGACGCTGAACGACGCCGAGCAGCGGGTGGCGATGCTGATCCTGGGTAACCTGGACAACGACGGCTACCTCACCCTGCCCGAAGTCGAGGGCGATCCACTGATCCGGCTGGCCAATGAGTCGGACGTTGCGGTTGCGGTGGCGGAGCGGACTTTGCGGCGGATCCAGAACCTGGACCCCAAGGGGTGCGGCGCGCGCGACCTACAAGAGTGTCTGCTGATCCAGGCCCGCTGTCTGAAGGATGCACGGGCCCCGCTTTTGGGCGCGATCATCAAGCGCCACATGAAGCTGCTTGAGAATAAGAACCTGCCGGCGATCGCCCGCGATCTCAAGACGCCGCTGGAAGAGGTGATCGAGGCGGCCAAGCTGCTGGAGAGGTTGGAGCCGCGGCCGGGCCGCAATTACTCCGGAGACGACGCCCAGTACATTACCCCCGATGTGTTCGTCTACAAGATGGGGGATGACTACACCGTCGTCTTGAACGACGACGGCCTCTCCAAGCTGCGAATCTCGGGAATGTACCGGAGCGCGCTGAAGAACGGCGGCGTCGCGCCGGGGAAGGCCAAGGAGTTCATCCAAGACAAGCTGCGGAGCGCGATGTGGCTGATCCGCTCCATCCACCAGCGCCAGAGGACCATCCACAAGGTGACCGAGTCGATCGTGAAGTTCCAACGTGACTTCCTGGACAAGGGAATCGCGCATCTCAAGCCTCTGATCCTGCGCGACGTGGCGGAGGACATAGGGATGCACGAGTCGACCGTCTCGCGCGTCACCACCAACAAATACGTCCACACTCCGCAGGGCATCTTCGAGCTGAAGTACTTCTTCAACTCGTCGATCGCGCGGACGGTAGGTGAAGACGTCGCCTCTGAGGCGGTCAAGAACCACATCAAGCAGATTGTCGCTTCGGAAGATGCGAAGCAGCCCTACTCCGACCAGCGGATAGTGGAGCTGTTGAAAGACCAGGGGATCGAGATCGCCCGTCGCACGGTGGCCAAATACCGGGAAGTCTTGGGCGTGCTCCCCAGTAGCAAGCGCAAGCGCTACTACTAGGTAGCGCTTGTTCGGTAGGCAGCTTACCTGCTCGACGCGGCCGCCGGCGTCGCGTTGGCGTGACGACGTTTGCGCCCTCCGGCGGGGGACCGTTGCTTTCCTTCAACCCCTTGCACTGGAATGGTCTCCCTACCCCATACCGCCGGAGGGCTGCCCATGCACATGAACATCACCTTTCGAAACCTGGACGCGTCCGATTCCCTCAAAGAGCACGCGCGTGAAAGGGTCGAACGGGTGAGCAAGTTCCTCGACAAAGCCGGTGATGCCCACGTGGTGCTCTCACTTGAGCGTCACCTCCATCATGCCGATGTCACCCTCCACTCCGGTGCCTTTGTGCTGCGGGGGCGGGACAAGAGCTCGGACATGTACGCGTCGATCGATCAGGCGGTGGAGAAGATCGAGCGGCAGCTCACGCGCTACAAGGACAAGCTGAAGCGCCACCATGGAAGGAGCTACTCGCACCACCAGCGCGACGCCCTGGCCAATCTGAAGATTCGCCACAACGTCGTCTCGCTGGCCGAATCAGAGGAGAGTGTCGCCGCGGAATCGAGCCCGCAGGCACGGGTGATCCGCAGCAACGATTTTCTCGCCCGGGCGATGAGCGTGGACGATGCGGTGATGCAGATGGACCTGATGAACAGCGACTTCTTGGTCTTCACCAACCAGGCCTCGCGCGGGATGAACGTCCTCTACCGACGCAAGGATGGTCACTACGGCCTAATCGAGGCGCCCAGCGTTGCCGCGGAGATGGCGGTGGCGGTCTAGCCGCAATGCCGATGAGTTGAGCGTCACCTGAATGCGAGCGCGGCAGCCTGCTAGTGCACCGAATCGGTTAAACCGCCTAGCGGAGCTTCTTGGTTGATGATCGGTGGGGCGCCTCGCTGAGCAGCGCCGTGCCCACCGGGTCCAGCCCATAACCGTAGGGATAGCTGGGGAGCGTGACCGGGAGCCGTCCCGGCGTGCCCCGCTCTCCGAATAGGGCCGCTGCGCCCGCCTCGGCCGCACTCTGCCGGTACGAATAGAGGCTGAGCACGGTGCTCGCCTCGGTTAGCTGCTCCGCGAGGTAGGGCAGTCCCATCGTGACCGCGACCACCGGCTTTCCGCTGCTCGCTGCCGCCCGTACCAGCTCGAGCTGCTGACTGTTGATTACCCCGACCACCACCAGGCTACTCTGGGCTGCCAAGGCCAACGCCGACTCGATGAAGCCGGGCCGCTGCTTGGGCTTGGGATAGGCCGGAACCACGAGCACTTTGGAATTGGGGAGCCGCTTGCGAATCGCCCGGGCCAACGCGCCCCCCGCAGTGATCACCGCGACCCGGGTCCCGGAGGGGATCGGAAAGGTGCGAGGGTCGGCCCGAAGCAGGGTAACCGCTCTGCGAGCGATCTGAGTCGCCACCGCCGAAGGGGTGGGCCGGTCGAGCGCCGAGAGCTGTTCCTGCTCCGACGGTTGCGCATCGAACAGACCGCGGCGCTCCTTGACCTCCAGGATGCGCCGCACCGACTGCCCGAGCCGGGCGCGTGAGATCTCTCCGGAGCGGAGCGCCTCCAGCAGCGCCCGTTGAACCTGAACCTTTTTCTCCTCGTGCCAGGGGACCAGGACCATATCCGCCCCCGCCTTGATCGCCATCACCGCGGCTCGGCCTACCCCGTAGCGGGCCGCAATCGAGTCCATCTCCAGCTCGTCGGTGATTACCAGGCCGCCGAAATGTAGCCCCTTGCGCAGCAGGCGGGTCAGAACCTCGGTTGAGAGGGTGGCCGGGAGCGGGCTGCCCTTGCCGGTGAGGGCGGGCACCGCTACGTGGGCGGTCATCAGTCCATCTAGCCCTCCCTGGATCACCCGTCGGAAGGGCTGAAGCTGTCGTCTGAGCCCCGCCTCGCTGCTTCCCGAAATGGGGAGAGCCAGATGACTGTCGAGCTCCGTATCGCCGTGCCCCGGGAAATGCTTGGCCACGGTGATCAGGTTGGACGACTGCTGGCCGCGAACGAAGTCCCAGCCCAGCTGCGAGACCAGCTCAGGGTTGTCGCCGAAAGCCCGAACGCCGATCACGGGGTTGCGCGGGTTCAAGTTCACGTCCAGAACTGGCGCGAAGTTCATGTTGAAGCCAAGCGCACGCAGGGAGGCCCCCTGGGCCTTGCCTGCTTCGTAGGTGAGGCGCCGCGAGCGGGTCGCACCCAGCGCCATGTTCCCGGGAAGCACGACAGCGCCGTTGAGCACCCGGACCACGTTCCCGCCCTCCTGGTCCACCGCGATGAAGGGGGGCACGCCGTCGGCGTAGGCGGACCGGATGGCCGAGTTGAGTTGAATCAGCTGGCGTGGGGAGGCGATGTTCCCCTTGAAGAGGCAGACGCCGCCCGCCGAGAACCCCTGCAGCGAGGCGCGGATCGCCGCCGTGAGCTCGGTTCCGCTGAAACCCACCATCATCAGTTGGCCCAGCTGAGCCTCCAGGCCCAGGTTCTGGATCTGAGGCGCCTGCCGATGGGATTTGGAAGGAGCGTTGTGCGGCAAGACGCTTCCGCTGGCAGCTCCAGTCAGCAGGGCGAGAAGGCAGCACGTGGCGGCCCACGACGGGAGGTGTCGGCGGATCAAGGGATCTCGCCTTATGGTAGTCGAGCCCTGTCCCGGGGGCGAACCGGCGCCGGGTTAGGGAGTCCCGACACCGCCGTACATGGCGTTCGAGGCAGGATTGCGGCGGCTACGCTTGCGCTAGACAACACCTAAGGGTATTTCGCCCCGGGTCGCCATGAAAATCACCGAGTTCCTCAAGCCCGACGCGGTCCTTTCGAAGCTGACCGCCCGCAGCAAGTCGGAGCTGCTGCAGGAGATGGGCGGGCTCCTCGCCCACAGCAGCCCATCTGTGGATTCGGCCCGGCTGGTCACGGTGCTGGAGGAGCGGGAGCGGCTGGGCTCGACCGGGATCGGCGAAGGGGTGGCGATCCCGCACGGGAAGATCGCCGGGCTGCCCGCCCTGGTAGCGGCCTTCGGCGTGTCGCGGGAGGGGATCGACTTCAACGCGGTCGATGGAAAGCCGACCCACCTCTTCTTCGTCCTGGTCGCTCCGGAGAATTCCGCTGGGATGCACGTGAAGGCGCTTGCCCTGGTCGCCCGGCTGTTCCGGAGCTCCAAGCTCCGCGAGGCGGTTCTCCAGGCGGAGAGCTCAGAGGCGATCTACTCGCTGCTCGCCCAGGAAGACGCCCGGGTTTAGAGACGCGCTGCAACACCGCTCGCATCGGGCCCGGATAGCACAGCCCCTACATTGCGAGGTCCGCGAAACCGAACTCATAATCGAAGCGTTCCCCCCATTCGAGCGCGAGGGCTATGTTTGCCAGTGCGAAGGTGATGGCGTTGGCTTTGGGCCTGGCTGCCAATCCCAAGGCGGAAGGGCGCGATTCTCTTCGCCGCACCCTTCAAGAGGTTCTGGAGAGGCCTGCGCTCAAGGCCGCTCGGGTTTCGGCGCAGGTGCTCAGCCTAGACACGGGCGAGACGATCCTGACTCAGCGATCGGACGACCTCCTCAACCCTGCCTCCAATGTGAAGCTCTTCACCGCGGCCGCGAGCCTTCTGCGGCTGGGGCCTGAGTACCGCTTCGATACGGAGTTCCTCTCCGACACCAACGTGCAGGGCGGCCGGATCAAGAATCTGTACGTGCGGGGCAAGGGAGATCCGTTCCTCTCCACCGAGCGGCTCTACACCATCGTTCGGGAGCTCTCGCTGCTGGGGGTGAAGGAGGTGAGCGGAGATCTGGTGGTGGACGACAGCTGGTTCGACAACGAGCGGACCGCTCCCGGCTTCGATCAGGAGGACACCGACCGGGCCTATATGGCCCCCACTGGCGCGGTCTCTCTCAACGCCAACGTAGCAGGGATCTACGTTCGACCGGGCGCGCGAGAGGGTGAGCCCGCGATGGTCTCAGTAGAGCCGGCCAGCGACTACTTCAAATTGCAGAACACGGTCAGCACCTGGAATCGGAAGAACCGGCGGTTCTGGATCAAGTCCAGCGGGGCGGGGGAGCAGCAGCAGATCCAGGTGGGCGGCGTGGTCGCGGCGGGAACGGTGGGCGGCTGGTCCTGGAAGAAGATCGACAACCCTCCAATGTACTTCGGACACACCTTCAAGGCGCTGCTCAAGGAGCGCGGCATCAAGCTGAAGGGGAAGGTCAAGCTCGGCCTGGCGCCGGCCAATGGCCAGCTTCTCTACGTCTCCCGTTCCGAAACGCTGGATCTGGTCCTCAAGCGGCTCAACAAGAACTCAAGCAACTTCGTCGCCGAGCAGCTGCTGAAGGCGCTCGGTGCCGAGGTCAAGGGCGCGCCGGGCAGCTTCGACAAAGGCATTGACGTGGTGGAAGAGGTTCTGGAGAAGGAGATCGGTATTCCGCGCGGCGCCTACGTGATGCGAAACGGCTCCGGTCTCAATGACACCAATCGCTTCTCCGCGGCGCAGCTCAACCGGCTGCTCAAGGCGATGTACGACCGCTTCCCGCTGGCACCGGAGTACCTCTCGTCCCTGGGGATCGCCGGCAAGGATGGCACCCTCCGCTTTCGCTTCGAGGGCTCGGAGGCGGTGGGAAGGCTCCGCGCGAAAACCGGGACGCTGCACGGCATCACCGCGCTCTCCGGCTATGTACAGGCGGTGAGCGGAGAGAAGTTTGCCTTCTCGGTGGTGGTGAACGACTACCAGGGGAGCTCCGGGCCGGTGCTGCAGAGCATCGATGCCCTGGGAGCGGCGGTGGCGGCGAGCGGCTCCGCCGAGGGGCCGGATCGCGCGGTTGCTCAGGTGATGGGACGCGAGAGCGCCGTCGGCCCGATGGACGAGGCCAAGGCCCGTCTGCGGACCTACCTCACCTTCGCCAAGCAGCGTGATTCCAGGAACGTGCCCTTCCTTCGGACGGCGTGGCGCACCGAACGCGATCCCGCGGTACGAGCGGCAGTCGCCGAGGCGCTTTACCGGAACGATCCGGACGATGGTCTGAGCGTCCGCGCGCTGCTCGACAGCTTCGTGGCCAATGCCGAGGTCTACGGCCGCTTGCGATTGCTGAGCCATGAGCTGGCGGTGGAGGTGCCTGGCTTCGGTTCGGTGACCGAGCTTGCGGGCGAGGGCAATTACGAGGCGGTGCAGAAGGTCCTGGAGTTGGCGCGCTTTGCCCAAGACGAGGCCTCGGGACGCAAGGAGGTGGCGGAGGGCTTAAGCGAGGTGGCCCGGACAGCGCCCGAGGAGATCATCTCCGCTCTCAAGGCGATGGCTCCCACAGATCAAGAAGCGGCGATTGGGGTCCTGGGCGACGGCCTGGCCGCCGCGGCCGAGGCGGAGCATCCGTTTTGGCCCGCGCTGCGGAAGCTGATGGGCTCGATCGAGCCGGGGATGTCCGACTTCGCCCGCGCGCTCGATGGGACCCTCTCGGTGCGGATCGCTCAGGCTCGCGCGCCTGAGGTAATGCCGCTCACTCCTGCCGCACCCAAGCCGGCGTCGGGCGCGCAGCCGGAGCGGGTGCCCAACGGTCCTCCGGGCGGCTAGCCCCCACAAGAGCGCCCCGGCCACACGAACGCGAGGGGCAACCGCTGGAAGCTGTCAAGGCAAGGTCATTGTGGGGCGGGAGTGGAAGCGCGCGGCTGGGACAGCGCCATCGCCACTCGCTCGGAGAGCTCCCGCATCTCTCGTACCGCACGCTCGGTGAACGGCTCTGGCGTTCGGTGCGAGAGGTTGATGCTCCCGCTCCACTCGCCCTCGATCACCAGCGGCAGCCGGAAGCCGTAGCGGAGCCCGCCCTGCCAAAGCCGGTCCGCCAGCGACATCTCCCGCGCGCCCTGGGTGGCGTCGTTGATCAGCGCGGCACCGCGGTCCAACCCTCCCACCCGGGTAAAGTCGGAGAGAAGGAGCTCCTCCTCGCGGACCTGCTCGATGCCGTCCTGGCAGGAGAGCAGGGTCGCGCGCTTGCCGGTGGGATCGAACAGCAGCACTGCCGCCCGCTCGCAGCCGACCATGCTGCGGACGAACTGCGCCACCCCCCGGCCGACCTCGTCCGGCTCTGCCCGCCGCAGCAGCTTGAAGTCGAAGGCGCGCAAGATCTCCAGCCGGTGGACCGACAGCCGCAGAGCCTCTTCCTCCTGCCGCAGCGCCTCCGCCTCGGCGCGGACCCGGTCGGCTTCGGCCTGGGCGCGCGCCAGCTTCGCTTCGACCGCCTGCC
>JBGTHI010000666.1:0-1840 GCA_041746295.1 Myxococcaceae bacterium | reverse complement strand
GTACCCCGTTCGACGTCGAATACCGGATGATGACGAGATCCGGTGAGTACCTCTGGTTCCACGCGCGCGGACAGGCTCTCTGGAACGAGGACGGGCGGGCCACGAGAATGGCCGGTTCGCTCTCCGACATCACGTCGCGGCGCCTGTCCGAAGACACGCTCCGCACGCAGAATTTGCGTCTCCAGGAGATGGCTCGGTCCGAGCGACGGGCACATCAGGACCTGAAGCAAGCCCAAAGCCGGATGGTCTCCACCGCCAAGCTCGCGGGACTCGGTGAGATGGTGGCCGGAGTTGCCCACGAGATTAACAACCCGCTCTCATTCGTGTCCAACAACGTGTGCGTATTGCAAAGAGACCTCGGAGAAATGACCGAAGTTCTGTCGCTGTATCGTCAGTGTGAACCAATCGTGGAGTTGCAAGATCCCACGAGACTCGCGGCCATCCGAACGCTTTGGGACGGCGTGGATATGGACTACACGTTGAAGAACTTGCCCGGATTGCTCAACCGCACACGAGATGGATTGAAGCGGATCCAGCAGATCGTGATGGACTTGCGCATGTTTGCTCGACTGGACGAGAGCGACCTGAACGAGGTGGACCTGAACGCGGGGATCGAGTCCACAGTGAATATCGTCCTTGGCCACGCCAAGAAAAAACAGATCAAGATCGACCTTCAACTTCAACCGCTGCCCCTGGTCAGCTGCTACCCGGCCAAAATCAACCAGGTTGTCATGAATCTCGTCTCCAACGCGATCGATGCGAGTCCGGAAAGTAGCGTGATCATCGTGAGAACCATCGCCTCCGAGCAGGGAGTTCGAATCGAGGTGGAGGATCGTGGAACCGGGATTCCAGCGGAGGTTCGCGAACGGATCTTTGACCCGTTCTTCACGACCAAACCGATCGGCGTGGGAACTGGGCTTGGGCTCTCGATCAGCTACGGCATTCTTCAGGACCACGGCGGAAACATCGAGGTTGACTCGATACCCGGCGAGGGTACGACGTTCCGTGTGCTACTGCCGATGAAGCCCCACGCAAGATCGAAAGCTGTCGAGATTACTCCCATCGCCGACGCGACTCTCGCGGAAACTCACGACATGTGATCTGTCCTGATCTCCCGGAATCGGCAGCGATCTGTTCAGTTTCTCGTCTCAGGAGCGTCTGTCTTGCACTGGCCTGATTCCCCCGAGGCTGCCTCATTGGGCGACCGACGCCCCGCCTCCGCCGAGGATCGCCCCTCGTCCGTTGAAGAACTTCGTGATTGCGTGGCCCGCCGGGTCGCGGAAGGGCTGGCGATTTATCCGCAGGGCGGTCGCACCTCGATCGATTTCGGAGGTGTCCCCGCTTGTCCCGGCTCTCTCGTTGATACGACAGCGCTGGATCGCGTGATCGACTATCCCGCCGCCGACATGACGATCACGCTCCAGGCGGGGATGCCCCTGGCTCGTGCTCAAGCATTGCTTGCCGCGGAGGGGCAGTTTCTCCCGCTCGACGCCCCGTTTCCCGACCGCGCCACGCTCGGGGGGATCTTCGCGACCAACTCGTGCGGACCCCGCAGGCTAGGCTGGGGACGCCCCCGAGACATGATCATCGGCGTGAGCTTCGTCACGGCTGACGGCAACGAGGTCAAGGGCGGCGGGCGAGTCGTCAAGAACGTGGCCGGCTATGATTTCCCCAAGTTGCTCACGGGCTCGATGGGCACTCTGGGCGTGATCACGCAGATGACGCTCAAGGTTCGTCCCAAACCCGAAGCCTCGGCCTTCGCGATCGCGTCCTTCAATGAGCAGACTGATCTGGGACCAATCCTGGCCGGGTTGAACACGTCGCTGACGAGGCCCACAGC
>JBGTHI010000665.1:0-7958 GCA_041746295.1 Myxococcaceae bacterium | reverse complement strand
TGGCGTAGAGGATGATGGAGAAGGCGACCAGGCGAAGAAGATAGGCGTGGCTGCGCGTCTCGGAGGTGAAGGTGCTTACCGCCAGGATGAGCCAATTCAGCGAGAAGACCCAGAACGCCGCTGCGAAGAACGCAAACAGGCGCTCACCCGTGTCTCGCCAGAAGCGCAAAAAAAGCAGCCCGGACACCCAGCAACCCATCGCCAACGCCCCTCGCAGAAAGTCATTCATGCGTTCCAGACCTGGCCAAAGAGCAGTAGTCCGATCGAGGCGAGAGCGACGGCACTCCGCCAAAGCGACAGGTCGATGTTGGGCACCAAAGTAAGGTCCACGAAGAGAAGCGCGTTGTTGAGGGCGAGCCCAACAAAGCAAAGACTGCTCCAGAAAAGCAGGGACGAGCGGCTCGCCCGGTGGCTCCGCAGCAGGAGCAGCGCGCAGGCGGCGCTGGTCAAGGCGCAGAGCAGATAGATAGCCTGGATCATGATGGGGGCTCCTTCTTGATGCGAAAGGCGTTGGCGAAGCCAAGCAGGCTCGCCTTGGGTTTGCAGAAGATACGGTCGATCACTGCCACGCGGCGGTCTCGGTAGACTTCGGCGAGAGAACGCAGCGTCCGGTCGACGTTGGCGTCGTCGAAGCGCGCCCGGAAGTGAGTCCGGCCGTCCGGGTGAGATTCGGCCAAGCCGCGCTCGGTCAGGTCGTCGAGCCGCTGCTGGATGGACGTGTGGGAGGCGCGAAGCGCTGCCGCTACCTCCTCCGCGGCCCACCACCGCTCGCCATCTTTCTGCAGGAGAAGAAGAACCTCGAGTTGCTCGACAGAGTGGATCACCTCGTCGAGGAACTGAAGGATGTCAGGAGGGATGCCGCTGGAGTCTGCCACCGCCACATCTTGCGCGAATGAGGGTCGATTGTCAGGCTAACGCAGCATGAGATTGTTGGTGTACAAACATTCTTGCAAAGGCACTACCTGGAGGACCAGCCCGAGGACCCAAAGATGCCTTCCGTTCAGTCCCTTGGGCAGAGTCAGCCCGGCCCGCAGAGCCAACGAAGAAAAAGATCGCGTGCTCGCCTTCAACCAGGAGGCGCAGTAGCTTGCGGTCACTGGATGGGAGTGGATGCGCGAAAGAAGACTGGGGTCAGTGCTGGAGTTCATGCGGTTGCTCTGGGCGGTTCACCACCGCATGCAGTCTGTTTCCAAGAGGATGGAGCGCGAGCTCGGGGTGACCGGTCCGCAGCGCCTGGTAGTCCGAATAGTGGGCCGGAGGCCAGGCATCTCGGCGCGGGAGATCGCGTCGACGTTGCACATGCACCCCAGCACACTCACGGGAGTCCTGCGTCGCATGGAGGAGCGGAATCTGCTGGTCAGAGAAAGCCATCCGAACGATGCCCGCCGAGCCCAATTCTCGCTCACAGCCTTAGGACGGCGGCTGGATCATCCGGGAACTGGGCTGGTGGAGAATGCGGTCCGTAAGACCTTGCGCCACTTGGATCAGGGCGAGGTCCAGACCGTGGCGCGGGCGCTGACACTGCTGGCTGAGAAGCTAGAAAGTTAGGATGCGCTCCGAGCCGAGCGCAGCTCGAGCAGAGCGCGGAGTACCTGGTCGACATGGAGCTGGTCGCCAATCTGAAATGAGGCGCGCGTTGGACGGTCGGCGCCAACTCTGATTCCCATCAGCCGGCCTGGCTTCTCCAGCGCGAAAACATCCTCGTCGGTCTCGTCGTCGCCCAGATAGACGACACACTCGTGCTCGAGCCGCTCCAGCTCCCGCTCCACCGCCGTTCCCTTGTTAGGACAATCCTTC
The DNA here is from genome assembly GCA_041746295.1 of Myxococcaceae bacterium. GTDB lineage: Bacteria > Myxococcota > Myxococcia > Myxococcales > Myxococcaceae > JBGTHI01. Next base: position 6,161 of record JBGTHI010000665.1, on the reverse strand, counting down.
GGCAGGAGGTTCACCACGCACTTGCCACCGAGCACTCGGACGTCTTTCAACGAGGAGGCGACCTCAAGAATGGCCGCCATGGCGTGGTCGGGCTGGGGGGAATGCCGATAGTGAATCGCTACCGAGAAGCCCTTGTCCTCAATTGTCACCCCTTCGAGCTGGGTCACACGGGAGAGTGTGGGTATCCAGGACTGCACCTCCTCCGCGAGTCGGTCGCTGCTCGCCAACGGTTCGATGCCGTGGTTGCCGATGACCTCCCTGACCCGAATACCCCGGAGCTTCTTCAGCACGTCGCCCTGGGCCCGGCCGGAGACGATCAGCACGGGATAACGGTTCACCACTTCCTGCAGCAACTCCCGCGTCTGAGGCCGCATGAGGGCTCGCGCTGGATCATCGACGATGGGCGCGAGCGTGCCGTCGTAGTCCAGGGCAAGAATCATCTTTGAGTCGGCGTAGCGCCCCAGCGCCGCCATTCCTCCAGGACTAAATAGATCCGTGCTCATGCGCTCCCCGTAGCCAGTGTGAGGTGAGACGTCAGGCGGCCCGTAAGTCGGTCTCGGCTACGCAATCGCGCGGCGTCGACCAGCATCTTCCCAGCCCAGCGATAAACGTTCAGCTCCGAGACGAGTGTCCGCATCGACCGCATGCGGTCCCTCTGCTCTTGAGGTGACATTCTCAGCGCCGCGGCGAGCGCAGCGGCGGCCTCATGAAAGTCGTAGGGGTTGACCACCAATGCTTCGGTCAACTCCTTGGCCGCACCGGTGAACTGGCTCAGGACCAGGACTCCGCGCTCATCGTCCCGGGCGGTGATGAACTCCTTGGCGACCAGGTTCATCCCGTCGTGAAGGCTGCTCACGTAGGAGAGGTCGGCGGCCCGATAGTAGCGGAAGACGGTGGGCGGCTCGTGGTGCGAGCGCATCAGCACTATCGGGCGGTAGCTCCCGCTCCCGAAACGCTCGTTGATGCGTACGGCGAGCGCCTCCACGTTATCGCTGAGCTGACGGTAGCGCTCGATAGCGGTGCGGCTCGGGGCGGCCAGCTGCGCGAAGGTGAACCGGCCCCGGAACTCGGGATAGGTCTCCAGAAGTTGCTCCACCGCTAGGAGCCGCTCCTCAATTCCCTTGGTGTAGTCCATTCGGTCGATGCCCACGCCGAGGAGCGCATCGGGTGGGAGTCCCAGCTCATCGAAGACGCTCTGGCGGCAGACCTCGACGGGTTGCGCCGACTCCAGCCATCGGTTCGGCCACTCCAGCGAAATGGGGTAGGCACGGACCAGGGTGCTCCGTCCTTGCTGCACCACCGCATCCTGCTCGCGGTCGATCCGGGCTTCGAGGTAGCGCTCCACGGAGCCGACGAAGTTGTTGCAGTGAAACTGCGTGTGGAAACCGACCACGCTGGAGCCCAACATCCCCTCCAAAAGCTCGTCTCGCCAAGGACAGACACCGAACTGTTCCGGGTTGGGCCACGGGATGTGCCAGAACATGATGATGGTCGCGCGGGGAAGCTTCTGCCGGATCAGCCGGGGAGCCAGCGCGAAGTGATAGTCCTGAACCAGGATGATGGGGTCCTCGGTGTCGGCCTCCTCACAGACCGCGTCGGCGAACCGGGCGTTGACCTGCTGGTAGTGACTCCAATCCTCTCGTCTAAAGGTGGGCCGGGTGTGGGCGATGTGGCAGAGCGGCCAGAGTCCCTCGTTGGAGAAGCCGTAGTAGTAGCCTTTCTCTTCCTCGGGCGAGAGCCACACCCGCCGGACCTGATAGGACTCCTCACCCGGTGGAACCCGCACCCGGTCATGGCGATCGACAGTTTGGCGGTCGGCCGAGCCGCTGCCATGGGCGATCCAGGTGCCGGAGCAGGCCCTCATCACCGGTTCGAGCGCGGTGACGAGGCCACTGGCGGGATGCACGACCTTCACGGCGCCGTCTGGAGCTCGCTCGTGAATGTAGGGCTCGCGGTTCGCGACGATGATTATCTGCTCGCCCTGGAGGTATCGGTTGAGGGTCTGCTTGAGACGCTGCGGAGTCCACGCGCCGCCCTCGCGGTCCGTGTCCTTCTCCGCGACCATTCGGTCGACCAGCTCCCGGACGTCGCGCATCAGCGGTTGAAACTCCGGTGGCTGAGCGCCACCACGTAAGAAGCGGCGAAGCTCCTCGCTCCAGCTACGCCAGGAGATATGGGCCGCAATCAAGGTGACGCCTGCCGCGGCGACGGCGAGCACGCCGAAGGCGACGAGCAGAAAGAGGCGGGCCTTTTGCTCACGTCGTTGAACGAAGCTCAAGTCGTGAACCAGCACCACGAAGCCCAAGGCGCGGCCCTGATTCACGACCGGAATGGCGCTGACGTGGACCTCCCCGCCAGGGAGGTTCTGCACCGCCCGCCAGGGAGCGTCATTCAAATGGGCGCCAACGGACTGGCAGTCGAGCGTCGGAGGATACTCGGGAGTTCGGGTGAGGAGCACGAGGTCGGCTCCGCAGGCCGCGGCACCCAGAATCCGCTCATCCCGCGTGATGTCGAGTAGCAGGCTGAAGAGCCCCTGGCGCTCGGTGGGGGACCATTGTTCGATAAGTGCGTGGCGGGCGCCTTGGATTGCCAGCTGCGCTCGGAGATCGATATCCCGCTCGAACCAACCGCGCGTGGTCTGCTGGACCGCCAGGGAAGCCAGCCAGGTGACGACCGCGAGGCCGAGCACCAGCGCCACGGAGAACCGGATGACTCGCCTCATGGGGAGTGACAGTGAAGCATAAAGTGCTATGACCTCAAAGTGGTGGACGGTTCGCGGGGCTGCGCAGCTGAGACTTGCTGCGAGTTGGGTGGGAGCCGGCAGGAGACTGCGGGTCGATGTGAGACACGGGAGCGCGCGGGAGGTGGAGCCACGCCGATGGTGCAGCGGTGAGAACCCCCGCGCCGGAAGGGCGCGCTTCGTACGGCTTTGGGACTTTAGGTTTGCGCCTTTCATGCGCGCGCAGAGCTGACGGCTGCAGCAAGTCGCTCGAGTTCATAGGTTCATGGACGAACCTAAGGAGGAACCACATGAAACCGTCGATGCGATTGCTGCTCTCCTCCGCCCTTGGCGCATCGCTGATGCTCGGCGCCGGGTGCGGAAGCCAGACCTATCAACTGATACCGGGCGAGCGATCTCCGGCTGCCAAAGGCACGGTCAAGGTAGACCGGTCGCCCAACGACAACAGCAAAATCGAGGTGGAAGTGAAGCACCTTCCGCCCCCCCAGAACCTCGATCCGTCGCTCAGCACCTTCGTGGTCTGGGTCGAGCCGACCAACGGTCGGCCGGCAACGAATCTCGGGCAACTGCAGATCGACTCCGACCGAAATGGGAAGATCGAGGCGGTCACGCCCTTCGAGCAGTTCAGAGTGTGGGTCACCGCCGAGGCGAATCCGACGCCGCAGCGTCCGAGCTCCTACGTCATCCTGCGCACCGACGTGCACGAGAAGAGCTGATCTCGGCCCCGCGGTCCTTATTCTGGTTGGGGTCCGTTTCCCTGGGGGCTGGCGGCCTCCGCTGAGGCGCGCTCGTCGCGGCTTGGGAAGCCGCGCACCACGGACGCACGCAGAAGTGAGAGCTGATGCTCCAGCTCTCCTCGACGCGCCGGGGGAGCGATTGTGAGAAGATCCTCCAGGAGGAACCGAAGCCTGCGTGAGATCTGCAGTTGACCCGCACCCAGCAGGCGGATTTCCTCGATGGCCAGCCGGAGGTGGTCGTCCCAGGCGGGGCGGGGAAGCATCAGGCGCAGCGCACCTGTCTCGTCGAAACGACAGGGGGCGGGATAGTCGCGGCGAACCAGCAGCCGCAATAGGTCGTGGAGCTGGTCCAGCGCCTGGACCGCGGTGGTGGGGTCATTGATGCCCGGCGAGAGCGCTCGCTCCGCCACGTCGACCAACTCGCGGAATGCGAAGGCGATGTCCTGTCGAACGCTTCGCTCGTTCCCGATCACGATGGCGTCGGTGAGACGTTCGGCATCCAGGTGCGTCACGTCGCCCCAGACTTCGAAAAGTGGGCCACCGCTCGGCACGAAGTCGCCCATCATCGGTACCAGCCGCAAGGTCACCCCTGCCCTGGTGGCTGCGCGCCAGAGCGCTTGCTCGTCCACCAGCTTGACCACGCCAGCGGGGCCGGGGAGTGGGATGAGCAGCGAGAGAGGTCCACCGGGGCCGGCAGCATCGCCGCGGGGATCCCCGGTGCCGACCGACTCCGGGTAGAGCGAGGGCAGTCTTTTCCGGGCCTCATCACCGATCCGTCTGAGCACGTTCACGGCCCGAATAGACTGGGCGACGTGGTGGATGAAGTAGGTGAAACCCACCACGCACCCTCCCGCCAGCAGGACCGCCACCCAGACGGTCAATGCCGGCACGTGCGGGCTGATCGAATCGGCTCCGCCGCGCACTGAGCGCAGGCCAAGGAGAGCGAAGAGAAAAGTTCCAACGAAGATGCCGAGCACCCCCTGGCTCACGCGGTCCTGAAGGAAGTTGCGGAGCACGCGTGGGGAGAACTGGTTGCTGGCGAGCTGCAGCACCAGCATTGTGACCGAAAAGACCACACCGGTGAGCGCCATCACCGACGAGGCGATCTCCGAAAGAACGGCTCGAGCGCCCTCCGGCCCGCCGCGAAAGAGGAACCAGGCGGAGCGGTCTTCCGCCAGCCGCTCGTCGATGGTGCCGATCGTGAACGAGAGCCCCATCGAGGCCGTGAGGCACAGCGAAGGCACCAGCCACACGCGGGTCTCCATCCATTCCAGAACTCGATTCAGGCTGGGACGCATCGAGGTTCCAATTCCGACGGAGCTCGGGGGTGCTTATGGTCTGCACCGCCGGAAGAGAGGTCAATGGCATCCGAGAATGCGAGGGATGCACCGGAGGGCTGGTACAGGGAGACCGATCGCAATGTCTGAACGCATGTTCTTCGAGTCGTGGACGGGCTTGGTGCGCGTGGCCGTCGTCGGAGCGCTGGCCTACGGGTCGCTGGTGCTGCTGCTCCGGTTCTCTGGAAATCGGACCCTCTCCAAGCTCAATGCGTTCGATCTGGTGGTGACGGTCGCGCTCGGCTCCACGCTGGCCACCGTGCTGCTCAGCAAGGACGTCGCGTTGGCCGAGGGCGTGCTCGCCTTCGCGCTGCTGATTGGCCTCCAGTTCGTTGTGACCTGGAGCTCGGTCCGTTCCGACAGGGTGAATCGGTTGGTGAAGTCGGAGCCTCAGCTGGTGCTTCGCAGGGGCGAGTTCCTTGAGGGCTCCATGCGGCGTGCCCGGCTCCGGCGGGGGGAGGTAATCTCCAAGCTTCGCGCCAAGGGCATTACTCGGCTCGAGGGCGTCGAGGCAGTGGTGCTGGAGACCGACGGCTCGCTCTCGGTGCTCCCTCGTTCCGACGCCCCTGTGGAGACCCTCCAGGGGGTCTGGGGCGAGGCCTCCTGATGCGTGCGCTCGGTTGGTTGGTGTGCTGCTTCACGCTGTCGGCCTGCCGTGCGCATGCCCCCGCCGGCGAAGTGCCAGAGGAAGAAGCCTCACTGTCCGGTTGCTCCCCCGCGGTGCTGGTTCGTGCAACGCAGGACCTCTCTGCCGCCGTGGATCGCCGGGGAGCGATTGCCCCGGTGGGTAACGGAGGCGGATTGGTGCCCGTGCTCAAGGGGCTGGAAGCAGCGGTCGCCAGCCTCCCTGGTCGGTTTGGCTGCCTGGAGAATCGGGCTTCGGACATTGGCCGGCTCATCGAAGCTTGGAGGCGGCAGCCTCAGGAGCGTCGCACCGCGACGTTGGAGCAGCTGCTGGCCGAGGTCTGGCTGGCCCTGTCCGAGGCGGCCGGGGTCGTGGGACGTGCCCGTGCGGTCGATCCCGTCCTGGGACGGGCAGCGGAAGCCCTGTATGCAATCGATCCGAAGACTCCGGTCGAGGGGCAGACGGACCGTCTGGAGCGGGCGCTTCGGGTCCTGGCGGAAGCCTTTTCCGTGGCCGCGGGAGAGGGGCCCGCGCCCCTAGCTTTCTCTGATCACGATGCGAGTATCAGAGCGAGCGACACGGGTCACTTCCTCGAGCGCGTGAACGAGGCGCGAGGCCTGGTCTCGCTGCTCGGCGAGCGCTGGTGGACCGATCCGGCCCGGGCCGCAGCCGGGGTCTTTCGGGCGCTGGCCGCCGCGTTGAGAGCCCTGCCGTCCGACTCA
>JBGTHI010000664.1:0-4956 GCA_041746295.1 Myxococcaceae bacterium | reverse complement strand
GGATCCGGATCGACGTCTGGCCCTGCAGATTGACGACGGATGCCGCACGGGCTCGGTCGGGCGCGAAGGCCGCCGCCCGCGCCCAATCGGCGAAGTCGCCATCGCGGCCCCGCAGTGAGACCTGGTGGCTGGAGAGCATGAACGCGTCCGGCTGATGCGGTGAGACCTCCTGCGCAGACACCGGCGGGCAGCTCGGCGCGGTCTTGGCATTGAAAGACCCCGGCTTGACCTCAGCCTCGAACGCCTGCACGAGCGCTTCCTTCAGCTTCGCCGCTTCCTTGGCGGAGTTGGCCACGCAGACCGCCCCCACCTGCCCTTCCCCGCGCAGGCGGCCCAAGGTGTAAAAGATGATGCCTGTCTGCGTTTTGGGGTCGAACTGGAGGCCGTGGCGGTGGGCGATGTCGATAGCGTCGGCGGAGTCGAGCCCCTTGAAGCCCTCTCCCAAGAGCTCGTCGGCGCAGTAGTAGAATTTGGCCTGACCGCTCGGTGTGAGGAAAAGGCCCGTGTCGGGATCAAGCGATCCGCCGGTCAGCGCGCGGAGCATCTCGTAGGGCTGTGTGGTGGAGCCCTCCCGGAGATTGACCTCCAGCCCGGTCACATCCCACTCGCCACCCGGCCGCAGCACAGCGATGAAGTCGACGGAGAAGCGGCCGCGCGCGCCCTTCTCGGCCAGGGCCTCCCCAACGCGGCGGCCATAGTCTTGTAGGAAAACCCGATACGCGTCATCCGCCGGAAAGGCCGCTCCCTTATATTGCTGTTGGTGAGGGCCGCCCAGTATCTGCTCATGGGTGGAGAGGACCTCCACCCGTCCATCGTCGTGGACGGTCACCTGAACACTGGGCGAGGTCTTGACCTCGCCTTCGACGAACTTCTCGGCAATCGCGCCCGGCGCGGCAATCAGTCGCTCGAAGTTGGCCCAGCTCATGTCGGAGACCAGCTCCATGAGGCGCGGAAGGGCTTCTTCAATCGCGTCGGCGGAAGTGGGAACCCCCAGACTCGAAAGATCCAGCTTTCCATTGCCCCCCCCCACTCACCCCATTGCTGAGCTTCACCACCCAGCGGCCTGGTTTGGAATCACTCTCGGCGAGCGCGGCAATTTCTTCGGCCAGGCCCCGGACGCTCCATGCGGTCTGGGTGCCCGGCGAGACCGGGACGCCCGCCGCTTGCAGGAGCTCCCGGCCGCCCGGTTTCGAGCCCCAATACTGGAGCGCCGGGTCCGTGGCCTGGAGATTGGCTCCCAGCACGTGGGCAAGGACGCTCTCCCCTTTGGTGTTCATGTAGCAGTGAAGGTCGGCCTGGTCGCTGCCCGCCATCACGCGCCTGAGCTGATCGAGCACGTCCGGGCGATTCAAGATCTTTTCGGTCAAAGAGGCGCCAGGAGAGCGACCGCCTAGGGACAGCACAAGGCGGTCCTTGGACTTGGACGCCGGAATTCCTGCCACCAGCTGAAGCACGTATTCGTAGGCGGCGGGCTGGGCGTGCTGCGATACCACCAGCACTTGGCGAACCGGGGGATTGGATTCCTCGGTGGGGCCGTTCTTGATCAGGTTCCAGAAAGCCTCCTCTTCGAAGGGATGACTCCCTTCGGACAAGGCCTCGGCGACGCCTCCAAATCTCTTCACCGTGGGATTGGATTCCTCGGTGGGGCCGTTCTTGGCCACGTTCCAGGAAGCCTCCTCTTCGAAGCGATGGCCCCCTACGGACCAGTCTTCGGCGAGGCCTGCAAAGCTCTGCGATGGCACCACCAACTCGACCGCCGATTTGACGGAAGACCCCTCGCGAAACCCTCCTTCGTCCGCCCGGCCTATCGCCGGAGGCGGAGCCGGAGTCAGGCGCGCCGGAACACCCGAAGGTGGGAGCGTTGGCGGCGGACGCGCGGCAACAGACGAGGTCTTTGCCATCAATGAATTTTCGCTCCCAAGGCCTCCCGCGTTGCGTAAAGGGCAGGGCTTCTAAAGCTCATCCCAAGCAAATGAAATTACTCGGCGAATATCTTCGACCTGGGTACGGACCGGATAGATCGGTGACAGGAAACGCTGGAACATGGGTGACAGTCAGTCGGGCACGGGTGACTCGGCGCTGGGGACATTGGTGACCGGCCGACTGTCACCCCGGCCATGCCCGTTACCGCGGGATGTTGGAGCGGTCCCTGAACTTCCGCGCTGCTGCGCGGAGGTGCTCGCCGACGCGCACCAGTGCGGGGGTTGTCCCTTCTTTCTCCCACTCCTCGAAGTGGTCCACGGCATCGAGCCGCATCCAGCCCGTGAGGGTTGGATTCGCACCGTGCCTTAGGAGGAGCTCCACGCATTCCAGCTTCCTCGCCTGTATGGCTTCGATCAGAGCGGTGTCTCCTATCCGCGCCTCATCGTGCGTGTCGACGTTCGCGCCAGCGGCGAGGAGCATCTGGGCTTCCCTGATGTGGCCCTTCTCAACAGCCAGGATGAGCGGCGTTCGGCTCATATCGTCGAAGAGCTCGAGCGCCACCGCACAATCCACCGCGAGGAGGAGCCCCAGCGCCTCGGTGTAGCCATTGCCAGCCGCCTGATGGATCGACGTCCCGAGCCCACCATCCGGTCGCTCTTCGGCGACGCGGGCACCGAGTTCAAGCAGACAACGGACGCACGCAACCGCGCGCACCGGGCCTAGCCCGATCGAAGTGGCGTAGGTCAGCGCGGTCTCCCCACACTCGTCTCGGTGGTTGACCTCCGCGCCACGGCGGACGAGTTCCAGAATCCTGTCCGGCGAGCCATTCTGAACGGCCTGCCGTAGCTGACCGGTCAGCTCATCGTCGGCCTCAGCTCCCATGATTCAAGCACTATACCTCGGGTCACTTCCGCATGCCGTCCGATGGATCTCCCTGCCCTTCAGCGGCCGCAAATAGCGACAGATGCCCCGGCCGAAGGGCATTCACTGGGCTTGGAGCACCCGCAGCAGTGCGCGGTCGTCAGAACTGGCGGAGCAGCGCTCCAGGAAAGCCTTGAATGAACTCCTGCCAGGTCGGTGTCGCTGGGTAGAACAGCGAGGCGCTGGCCTGGACCAGTCCAAACACGAGGAAGACGCTCACTACGAACAAGAACCGCCGAAGCGGAGGAGCGAGCCACCGCGGAGGCAAAGCAGTTGTCAGCAAGACCCCGAGCCCGAGCGCGCCAGTCACTGCATGGCTGTGCCAGCGGTAGCCGCCACCGCTGAAGAGTCCCAGGTACACTCCCCCACCCAGGCAGAGGACTGCAGTAGCAGTTGGACCAAGCGCTCGGGGCCACATCTCTGCTGTATCCTCAGACGAAAGGTCGACCTTCTCAATTTCGGATTGACAGGAGTTCGCGATGACATCGAAGCAGCCCCCTGATCGGACCGAGTTGCCGCCCCGGAGCGAAGAGAAGGGGCTGATCGAGCCCAGACCGGTCGAGGACCGTTCGGACCGCTTCAACCAGGCCCGAGAGCATGTCCTCAGGAGGCATGGCACAGCGCTCAAGCGTCTCGCGGCTGCTTCGCCGAAAGGCGACGACTGATCGCCTCCAACCATCGCTGGACGTTCTTACGAGTCGCTGGAGAGACGCACTGCAACTCGGCCGCACGGGATGCCAGAACTTCCATCTCGACCAATCCCGCTTCGAGCAGGGCGAGGGCAAACTCCTGGTCCTTCTCCCGCATCGCAACCAGCTTGGAGATCACCAGGTCGTGCTTCCCCAGGCACATCGCGCGAGCTGGGTCCGCCGACCGGGGTTGAAATGGAACGAGACGTTCCCGCCAGCCTTCCGGGAGCTTGGCGGTGCTGAGGTCCACGCCTTGGGCGTAATAGTGATTCGTCTCGTGGAATTGGGACAGCTCTCCGATCGCCCCGTCCACCTGGTCGGCCTTGGTCTGTCCCTCTACCTCTTCGAAGAACGCCAGATCTGCTTCGATGGAGAGCCAGGCCACCTCAGGAAGCTCGGATTCACCGTGCGAACCGAGTACCGCCTGGCTTCCGACCACGAGGATGCCGGGGTCACCCGCGATACGAGCGGCTGCCCTTAGGACATGGGCAAGCTGCTCACGGGTCACCGTGCTGCCTCTTCATGTCGAGCGCGTGCGAAACCGTCCAATGCTGCGCGACGGTCCTCTTCAGAAAGCACGCCAGCGAAGGGGGTGTTCTGCCTCAGCTCGCGCGAGCGGGGGGACCTGGACGTCAATGCCTCGAGAACATCTTCAACAGGACCGTCGATCAGCTGCTGCCACTGCTGCAACCAGACCCGAGCAGAACCTCGCGCCGACGAACCAAGCATTCGTTCGAGGTTCCGGCGAGCTTGCTCAAGGACTCGCTCTGGATCCTGCACGAGGCGAGCAGCCACCAGATGGGAGAGCCACAAGCTCCGCAACTGGTCCCGCGTCAGCTTCCTAGTGCGAGTTCGGAGCGCTTCCACATCGTGGCGGGACACCCGCCGATGCCGACCGACGGTCACGAACGGCAAGTCGCCCGCGTTGCACAGGTCTACGACGTGCTGACGGGACGTACCTAGCAGTCGCGCCGCCTCACCTGTGGTGAGGAGCTCGTCCCTTTCGGCTTCCGAAAGAGTCTGTGTGAACCCCGTCCTCATTTGGAGGAGGATACGATTACATCCACAAAATACGCAACCTTCAGGGCTATGCGTTGTGTTTCTTGCGTCTGATCTCAGGTTCGGCCTAGAAATCACAACTAAGAGTTACGCCATCTTAGCCTGGTCGTTCACGCGCCGCTTAGAGATCGAGGGGGTCGCCTACGGCCCACCCCAAAGGACCTTCCGCCTCGCCGCCGCAACCAAGGCACTGGAACGGAGTTCGACGCAGACTAAGGCTATCTGTGCTGGCCCGGCTGTGACACCGGCTGGGCATCGCCGCCACCTGCCGCGCCATCGGCGTCCCAGTCCAGGCCTACCTCGCCTGGGCTTTCGAGCGGCTCGGTACCCACCGTGACCTCTTCGCCCTTTCGCCCGAGCAATT
>JBGTHI010000663.1:0-19060 GCA_041746295.1 Myxococcaceae bacterium | reverse complement strand
ACAACGCCGCGTAGCGAAGAAACCCGGGCTGCCAGCAGGAACTGCGGCGTCCAGCCTGAAAATCGCCTCGTGTCGGCCCGAGGGCCGGATCAGAACTCTCGTGAGACGACTCCAACGCCGGGTATGAATTATCCGGGCTAGAGATCCGAATCAGACGGTCGTCGGGCAGCGAAGCACCAGCATCGAGCGCCCCACCAGCTCCAGGGTGCCCCCGGCGTAGGTGTGAGGTCTCTCCACCGAGGGCACCGCGGTGTCCACCGCCACGTCCCAGGCAGCTCCCCACTCGATCGCCGGGAGGGTGAAGGTCAGAGGTTGGTAGTGGGCGTTGAGCATCACCAGGAGGTTGTCCCCCACCACCCGTAGGCCCTTCGCATCAAGGGTGGGGATCGCATCGCCGCCCAGGAGCACGGTCACCGAGCGGACGAAGGGTTTGGCCCAGTCCCCCTTGGTCATCTCGCTCCCGTCGGGTCGGAACCAGGCCAGGTCCTTGAATGCGGAGTCCCAGATGTGCGCGCCGCGCGAAAAGCGGTGGCGATGCAGCACCGGCTGATGCCGGCGAAACTGGATCAGCTCTTGGGTGAACTCCAGAAGCGAGCTCTGCCGCTCATCCAGGGTCCAACTCATCCAGGAGATCTCGTTGTCCTGGCAGTAGGCGTTGTTGTTCCCCTTCTGAGTTCGGCCCTGCTCGTCCCCCATCAACAGCATCGGGACGCCCTGAGAAAGGAAGAGCGTGGTGAGGAAGTTCCGCTTCTGCTGCTCGCGAAGCGCGATGATCGCCGGATCGTCCGTCTCCCCTTCCACACCGCAGTTCCAGGAGTGGTTGTCGTTGGCGCCGTCGCGGTTCCCCTCGCCGTTCCCCTCGTTGTGCTTCTCGTTGTAGGTGACCAGGTCGTGCAGGGTGAAGCCGTCGTGCGCGGTGATGAAGTTGACGCTCGCCGAGGGCTTGCGGCCGCTGATCTGAAACAGATCGGCCGAGCCGCTCAAGCGGTAGCCCACCTCCGCTACCTGGTTCTCGTCCCCCTTCCAGTAGCGGCGAATGGCGTCGCGGTATTTGCCGTTCCACTCAGCCCACAGGATGGGAAAATTTCCGACGCGATAGCCTCCCATCCCCACATCCCACGGCTCGGCGATCAGCTTCACACGGGAGAGGACCGGATCCTGATGCACGGCGCGGAAAAAGCCTGCCTCGCGGGTGAAGGTGTCCGGATCGCGTCCCAACGTTACCGCCAGGTCGAAGCGGAAGCCGTCGACGTGCATCTCCTCCACCCAGTAGCGCAAGGAGTCCATCACCAGTTGCAGCGTCTGCGGATGGTTCAAGTTCAGGCTGTTGCCGGTGCCGGTGTAGTCCTGGAAGTAGCGTGGATCGTCCGCCATCAGGTGGTAGTAGGCGGTGTTGTCCAGTCCCCGCAGGCTCAGCGTCGGCCCCAGGTGATTGCCCTCGCAGGAGTGGTTGTAGACCACGTCGAGCAACACCTCGATCCCGGCTTTGTGCAGCGCCTTGACCATCTCCTTGAACTCGGTGACCTGCCTCCCGGACGAACGTCGGCTGGAGAAACGCTGATCCGGCGCAAAGAAACCGAGGGTGCTGTAACCCCAATAGTTGGTCAGTCCCTTGTCTGCCAGGAATCCCTCGTCGCCGGCCTCGTGGATCGGCAGCAACTGGACCGCGGTCACCCCAAGCGCCTTGAGATATTCCAACGCCGCGGGATGAGCGAGTCCGGAGTAGGTGCCTCGAAGCTCCGTGGGAATGTCGGGATGGAGCTGGGTAAAGCCCTTCACGTGCATCTCGTAGATCACCGACGAGTGCATTGGGGTCTCGAGCTGGGTGTCCCCCTCCCAATCGAAGCGCGTATCGATCACCACCGACTTGGGCACGCCCGCCGCGTCGTCCCGCTCGTCGCGCCCGACCTCGGTGCCCTTGGCATCGAGCCGGTAGCCCAGGATCGGCGCGCGGACGTTGATCTTGCCGCTGATCGCCTTGGCGTAGGGGTCGACCAGAAGCTTGTAGGGGTTGAAGCGGAGCCCCAACTTGGGCTCGTAGGGGCCCCGGGCCCGGAAGCCGTACGGCGTGCCCGGTCCCAGGCCCGGGACGTACCCGTGCCAGACGTGATGCTGCGGCTCGTTCAGCGAGAGCCGGGCCACCTCACGGCCGGGGTCGCGCACGTCGAAGAGGCAGAGGTCCACTCCCTCCGCCCTCTCGGAATAGACCGCAAAGTTGATCCCCTGCCCGTCCTGGCTCCAGGTCGCGCCCAGGGGATAGGGACGGCCGGGGAGAACGCGCAGGGGTCCATCATTCACGAGGTCCGCCCTCCAACACCGCCACCGGCCACTTCGAGAGCAGCGACTCCAAAGACACTCCAACCCCCTTCTCGGTTCTGGCCACGCGGAGCTCGCGACGAGTGTAGATCTCCCGAAGCGGCACGTCCGCAAAGGAGTCGGGGAGCCAGACATTGCAACCCTGCAACGCGGCTGCAATGCCCCCGGATCCCGCGACCAGCCTGGTCATCAGGCGTGGCACCACCACCACCAGCCGCTCCGTTTCCCGGCCTGGCTGTTCGCGCTCCAGCCCGAAAGCGACCATATGCTTTTCGGCCAGGCCGTCAGTCCTGAGCGGAATATACTTGGCGGTCCGGAACAGCTCTGGCCGGCGGCGGCGCAGCCTCAAACCCTCGCTGAGGGTGAACAACTTGATCCGGCCATCCTGGGCCGTGTCCAGGAGCTCCTTGCAGAGCGCGGCGCGATCCTGGGCGGCTGCGCCGTCGAGCGCCGCCAGCAGCTCCGCCCGGCGTCCGTAGTCGACCGGCCGCCGGTTGTCCGGATCGACCAGCGAAAGGTCCCACAGCTCGGTGCCCTGATAGACATCGGCGGTGCCCGGACTGGAGACTTTTAGCACGGTCATCATCAATGCGTTCAGTCGACCCACAGGCTCGATCCGCTGCTTCATCTCCCGAATCGAGCTCAGGAAGGTGCCGCTCATCTTCTCCGAGAGGCAGCCCTCCACAAACTGACTGACCACCTCCTCGTAGTCCGAATCGGGGTTGACCCAGCTGGTGTTGACCTTGGCTTCCCGCAACGCCTTGAGCATGTAGTCCCGGACGCGGTCCCGGATCTCCCCCAGCTCCTCTCCCAGCGGACGGTCGCCCATCGGCCAAACCCCCAGCAGGGTCTGGTAGAAGAGGTACTCGTCGTTGGCCTCCGGAGCCGGACAGCCGTGGACCTCGCGCTTGAAGCGGGCGTTCAGGCGGGCCCAGCGCCGGACGCTGCGCCGCCACTCCTCCGGGATCTCCGAGAGCACGTTCAGCCGCGCCCGGACATCCTCGCTTCGCTTGGTATCGTGGGTGGACGAGGTGAGCAGCGAGCCCGGCCAGCGATCCATCCGCTCGCGATTTCGCTCGTGGAAGGTCTCCAGGGTGCTGCCGAACTGCTCCAGCTCTCCTCCCACCTCGTTGAGGGAGACCAGCCGGTTGTAGATGTAGAACGAGGTGTCCTCCAGCCCCTTGGCCATCATCGGCCCGGTGATCTGCTGCAGCCGCATCACAAAGCGGAGCATCGCCTCCCTCTCCCGCTCGCCGATCTCGCCCTCGTAGCGGCGGAGCATCAAATCCTGAAGGAAGTCGAAAATCGAGGTGTTGAGGGTGGGGCTCTTTTGCTTCGCGCGTGCGATCGCGAACCGGATGTACTCCGCGTCGCGCGGCTCGATCTCGGCCGAGGTCCCGTCGACGTAGGTGCGGTAGACCGGGAAGACCGCCACGAACTCGGTCAGCGCCCGGCGAAGGCTGTTCAGGCTGAAGTCGCGGCTGCGGCGGTTCATCTCGGTGACCCGGTTCAGCTCCCGCGCCATCACGTTGATCTCGGAGGACATCGAGGCGCTCATAATCAGCTTCTTCTTCTCGTAGACCAGCGCCTCCACGTCGATCGAGTGGCCGATGAACTTCTCGTAGATCTCGGTCATCGCCTCCTCGCTGGCGCGCTCCACGAACAGCCCGGAGACGACGTTGGCAAAGCGGTAGCCGGTGGTCCCGTTCACCGCCCAGGCGTCCGGGATCCGCTCGCGGCCGCCCTGGATCTTCTCCACCACCACGTAGAGGGCGCGGCGAAGCGGCGAGCCGGGCTGCTCGTGGATCTCCTTGCGGAAGCGGTCCCGCAAGAGCGGCTCTAACTCCTTCCACGCGTCACCAAGCTCGGAGTCGGACTGCTCGCGAGCCAAGCTCTTAGCCCTCTCCACGAAGAATCTTTCCTGAAGGTTCATGAAGTAGGCGGTGGGATCGAACAGGCCATCCGGATGATCGATCCGGAGCCCATGGATCTTTCGCTCGGCCACCCACCGGAAGACCAGGTCGTGCGCTTCCTGGAAGACCTCCGGATCCTCTACGCGGATCGCGGCCAGCCCATTGATATCGAAGAAGCGGCGGTAGTTGATCTCCTCGCCCGCCACCCGCCAGTGGGCGAGCCGGAAGTTTCCGCCCTCGAGGAGGTCGTGCAGCCGGTCGAAGCTCTGGGGCTCGCCCGGCTTGCCGTTGTAGATCTCCAGGTTCTTGTGGATGAAGGACAGGACCTCCGGGGACTCGCCGCAGAGAGCGGCCAGCCGGCGCTTCACCACCTCCTTCTCTCGGTTGCGCTCCAGACGTTTGGCTCGGTCGGTCTCGGTCTTGGAGGGGAGATGCTCAAGGGAGGTGATGATCGAAAGCAGCTCGACCACCCGCCTGTCTTCCGGCCCAAGCTCTTTCTGAAGCTCGTCAAGGCGCAGCGAAAGAATCTTCCGGTAGGAGCGCGGCGCGATTGGGAAGGCGTGGTCGTAGTAGCGGACCTGGAAGGCGCCCTCTTCGAAGGCCAGCTTCAGCTCGCCGCGCTCCAGCACCTTGCCGTACTGATTTCCCAGGATCG
Source organism: Myxococcaceae bacterium (assembly GCA_041746295.1). Classification (GTDB taxonomy): domain Bacteria; phylum Myxococcota; class Myxococcia; order Myxococcales; family Myxococcaceae; genus JBGTHI01. The sequence goes on along the minus strand of JBGTHI010000663.1, from coordinate 14,176 downwards.
GGAGCAGAACCTTGTCCTTCAGCTCCTCCATCACCGGATCCCAGTCGATGTCAAAGTACTGCCCGTAGAGCGAGGCCGGGCCGTTCTCCAGGACATCCCACCAGAGCGGATTGTCCCGGTCGATCCCCATGTGGTTGGGCACCACGTCCAATACCTGACCTAGCCCCCGAGCTGTCAGCGCCTCACAGAGCGCGTGGTGATCCACCTCGGTTCCGACTTCCGGATTGAGCTGCGTGTGATCCACGCAGTCGTAGCCGTGGGTGCTGCCCGGGACGGCTTTGAGATAGGGCGACGCGTAGAGATGGGAGATGCCCAGCTTCTCCCAGTAGCCGACCAGCTCCTCGGCATCCTTGAAGCCGAAGCCGCTGTTGAACTGCACGCGGTACGTGGAGGACGGAATTTCGCGGTCGGAGATCACCTTTGTACGAGCTGCTTCGTACAGGGACGCGGCCCATGCTTCGGACAATTGGGATGCCATGCGGCTTTGTACCGGGCCATCCCCAAAGAACAAGGGCCCGCCGGTGCTCTGGCGGGCCCTACGTTCGCTACCGTTCAGGAAAGCGGATTGCGACTAGCTCAGGTGCTGGCTGACCAACTTGGTCATGTCGAACATCGACACCTGCTTCTTGCCACCGAAGATCGGCTTGAGCGTCTCGTCGGCGTTGATCATTCGCTTCTGCTTCTCGTCCTGCAGCTTATTCTTCTTGATGTACGCCCAGATTTTGCTGGTGACCTCGGTGCGCGGTAGCGGCTTGGCACCGATGATCTCCGCGAGCGCATCCGACGGCTGGAGCGGCTTCATGAAAGCGGCGTTCGGCTTCCGCTTTGCGCCGCCCGTCTTCTTCTTGGCGGCAGGGGTCTTCTTGGGAGCAGCCTTCTTCACGGTCTTCTTAGCGGCCATTCGTCACGAGTCTCCTCCCCTCCAAGGGGGACGTTAACGGCTTCTCTCACGGCAAGCCTGACGAAGGCGTAGCACGCCCTAGAGGGAAAAACAGTAGCTTTGAGTGGTTTTTCGCTCGAGGGCAGCCGGTGCGTGCTATCTGCATCCGTTCCTATGCCCCCCGCGAAGGCCGCCTTTTTTGACATCGAAGGCACGTTGGTCCGTACCAACGTCGTCCACGCCTACGCCTACTACGCCGCCAATCGCGGATCGGCGTTGGGCATCGCCGCGCGGCTGCTGGGCACGGTCGCCTCGATTCCCGCCTTCGCGGGATTGGACCTAATCGATCGCAAGGCGTTCCAGACCTTCCACGGCCGCTACTACGCCGGGTTCTCCGAAGACCGGCTCCTGGCACTGGCCGACGACTATTTCGAGGATGCCCTCAAGGGGGCGATCTATCCCCAGGCCTACGATCTGATCGACGAAGCGCGCCGCGCCGGCTGCCGGATCGTGATGGTCAGCGGCGCGCTCGACTTCACCGTCCATCCGCTCGCCCACCACCTTGGCGCGGATCACCTGATCGCCAACCGGCTGCAGTTCGTGGGTGGCTTCGCCAGTGGCAAGCTGATCCCGCCGATCATCGAAGGGGCCAACAAGGCGAACGCGGTTCGAAACTTCTGCGTCCGCGAGGGCGTGGCACTGGATCAGAGCTACGGTTACTCGGACAGCGTCTCCGACTACGCGATGCTGTCGGTCGTCGGCCGGCCCACCGCGGTAAATCCTGATCTCCGGCTTCGGGCGCTGGCGCGCGCCTATGACTGGCCGGTTCTCGATCTGAGCTAGCTGAGCTAGAGGCCCCTGGGAGCTCCGACGATGCGTCCACTGAAGACTCTGAAGAAACTCTACGAGGAAGAGGCTCACATCGTGGTGACCGAGCGCAGCTCGCCACCCCGGGTGATCTTCTCCGGCGAGGATCTCCTCCAAGAATATCTGCCAGAAGGAACGCGGGTGATTCTCCCCCGACCGCCAATGGGGGGCGTACCCAACCTTAAGGCCGCGGTCCGATGGGCGCTGAACCACCCCGAGGGGAGCGAGCCTCTGCACGCGCTGCTCAAGCCGGGAATGAGGGTCACCGTGGCGTTGGATGACCTGTCGGTGCCGCTGCCGCCGATGCGCGCTCCCGACGTTCGGCAGACGATTCTGGAAATAGTGCTGGAGCTCTTCGCCGATTCCGGCGTGGATGACGTACATCTGGTGGTGGCCAACGGCCTGAACCGCCGCCTGACGCCGACCGAGCTGCGTCGGATGGTGGGCGGCCGGATCTACGATGCCTTCGGGCCGGACCGGATCTACAACCACGACGCCGAGGATCCCGGCGGCATGGTTTCCAAGGGCGAGGGAGTGGCGCTCAACCGTAGGGCCGCCGAATCGAACCTCATCGTCTACGTCTCCCTGAGCGGTGTTCCCACGGGACCTCGGACAGTCGCCACCGGCCTGACCGACTACGCCACACTCAAGGCGGCCGAGGCTAAGGGAGTGGAGCGGCTAGGGCAGGCGGTGGAGAAGATCCTCCGGATCTTCCAGATCGAGGCGGCGCTGAACAACCGCATGTTCGATGGCCCGGCGTCGTTCCTGGGCAGGAAGGAAGAGGAGTACACCGAGATCGACCGGCTGAAGCTGCAGGCGATGCGCTTTGGCCTCCAGCGCCTCCCGCGCACCGCCAAACGCAAGCTCCTCTTCAACCTACCGGCCGCCTATGAGGTGATCGGCGTCCATGCCGGTGCGCCGGCGGCCACGCGGGAAAAGGTCGCCGAGCTCTGCGCGCGACAGCACGTCGTGCCGGTGGAGGGTCAGGCGGACGTTCTGATCTTCGGCGTTCCCTACGTCTCGCCCCACAGCGTGAACAGCATTCTGAATCCAATATTGCTGCAGGCGGTGGGGCTGGGCGACCTACTGAGCCTTCACCGCGGCACACCACTGCTCAGAAAGGGAGGCGTGATCGTCCTCTGCCATCCGGCCTACGACGAGTTCGAGCCCGCACACCACCCCAGCTCGATCGAGTTCTTCCACCGGCTGCTTCCGGAGACCCGCGATGCGAAAATTCTGAAGGAGAAGTACGAGCGGGCCTTCGCCGAGAATCCCAGCTACGTACACCTCTACCGCAAGGGGAACGCCTACCACGGGGTTCACCCCTTCCAGCTCTGGTACCGAAGCGAGGCAGGCCGTCAGCACGCCGGAAAGGTGATCGTCGCGGGCGCGGAAAACAACCACGTGCCGGAGGTGCTGGGCTGGGACCGGGCCGACACCTTGAGCGAGGCGATCGAGGCGGCGCGGGGCTTCGCCGGTCGCTCCGCCCAGCTCTCCTTCGTTCACAGCCCCCCCAGCCTCCTGACCGATGTGAGGGCTGGCGCGTGAGCACGCTGGATCTCACCGAGACCTTTCGGGGGAAGGCGCTCCTCTTTGTCGGCGCGACCGGCTTCCTGGGGCAGGTGACGCTCTCAATGCTGCTCGAGCGTTACGGAGAGGCGTTGGACAGGATCTGGGTGGTGGTACGGCGCGGCTCGGCCCCCTCTGCAGAGCGCCGCTTCCAGGACAAGATTCTCCCCGGTGAGCCGTTCCGCCCCTTGCGGGAGAAGTACGGCGAGGGCACCGATGCTTTCTTGATCAGTAAGTGTAGCATCATCGACGGCGACATCACCGACCCAAGTCTCGGCCTGTCCGACCAACACATTTCCGCGCTCGATGGAAAGATCGCCGCGGTCATCAACTCGGCCGGGCTGGTGTCGTTCAATCCCTCGCTGGAGCTTGCGCTCGACGTCAACACGGCGGGGGCCCGGCACGCGGCGGAGCTCTGCCTCCGGTGGAAGACGCCGCTGATCCACGTCTCCACCGCGTTCGTCGCGGGCAACCGCAGCGGGCTGGTCTTCGAAGACGAGTCCTTAGACGGCTACTTTCCGAAGAAGCTGGGGCGCGGCACCCAGGGCTCGCTCGACGGCCGCGATTTTTCGCTGAGCACGGAGCTCAGCGACTGCAGGCGGCTGGTGGAGCGGCTGCGCGAGAAGGCGGACGATCGCGTTCACACCTCCACCTTCCGGGAGAAGGCACTCAAGCGACTTGAGGCGGAAGGTCGCGACACCCACGACGAGAAGACGCTGCGGCTGGCGATCGGCCGCGAGCGGAAGCTCTGGCTTTCCGCCGAGCTGACCCGAGTCGGGATGGAGCGGGCGCAGCACTGGGGATGGCCCAACACCTACACCTATAGCAAGTCGCTGGGTGAGCAGGTGATCGCCGGCACGCCTGGGCTCCAGTACGCGATCCTCCGGCCCTCGATCGTCGAGAGTGCGCTGCGCTATCCCTTCCCCGGCTGGAACGAGGGGTTCACCACCTCAGCCCCCCTCGCCTTCGCCTGTCTGAAGGAGCGGGCCCGCGTCCCGGCCGGTACCCAGACCATCCTGGACATGGTCCCGGTGGACATGGTGGCCTCCGCCGTGATCGCCGCCACCGGCCGCGCCATCGTTTCCGGCGGACGCCACGTCTACCAACTGGCCTCTGGCGACAAAAACCCGTTCTACGCGGCACGCTCGGTCGAGCTGGTGGGGCTCTACCGCCGCCGCTACTTCCGCCAGCGCACCAGCGGGACGCGGGTGATGAACGATCTTCTGTCCCGGCTGGAACCGCAGGCGATCAGCCTGAGCTCCTACCGGACCACCTCGGCTCCCGCCTGGCTCGAAGGGGCCAAGCGGCTCAAGGGCGTGTTGCGGGAGGTGAAGCCGCAGTGGGGAGCGCCCACCGTATCGGCCTGGATGGACCGGGCGATCGACAAGCTGGACGCGGTGGAGGAGCAGGCCGTAGGTCTCACTCAGTTGGTGGACCTGTTCCTCCCGTTCATCTGGACCAACCGCTACGTCTTCCGCTGCGACAACACGCGCGCGCTGTTCGCCGGGCTCACCGAGCAGGACCGCCAGGGGATCTACTGGGAACCGGAGAAGCTGGACTGGCGCCACTACTTCCTGGACGTCCACCTGCCCGGACTGGAGAAATGGGTCTTTCCGGGGTTGGAAGAGGCCACCGAGCGGCGCGCCACCCGGGTGGTCCACCGGGACCTGCTCGAGCTGCTCGACGCCGCTGTCCACGCGCATCGCCACCGCGTCGCCTTCCGCCGGGTCGTGGGGGACAGCGGCGAGCGCGCCGAAAGGTTTAGCTATGGCGAGGTTCAGAGGTATGCCGCGCGAGTCGGCTCATTCCTCCTGCGCTGTGGGGTCCAGCCGGGCGACCGGGTCATACTGATCTCCGAGAACCGGCCGGAATGGGGCATCAGCTTCTTCGGCATCCTGCGCGCAGGCGCCACCGCAGTGCCGTTGAGCCCGGAGCTGTCGGAGACGCAGGTGGTGGAGCTGGCCCGCCATTCCGGCGCCAAGGTTTGTCTCATTACGGAGGGCGCGGCCACTGGCATGCCGGAGCTGTTCAGCGCCCTCGGTAGGGCGGGAGTGGAGACTCAGGTCCAGTCTCTGGCCCAGGCGATGGGCGGCGACGACAGTTTCCCCGACCGAGTAGGTCCCCTGAAGCGCAGCGCCCCGGCCGACGCGGTGGCGGCGCTGATCTACGGCTCCGGAGGCTTTGGAGGAAACGGCGCAGACCCCAAGGGCGCGATGCTCACCCACCGGAACTTCACCGCTCAGGTGGCGAAGCTGGCAAGCGCCTTCGACCTCCGGGTCTCCGACGGGGTGCTCTCGGTGCTGCCGCTGCATCACGCCTTCGAGCTGTCGTGCGGGCTGCTCACGCCCTTCTCGCTCGGCGCGGCGGTGACCTACCTGGATGAGCTTAACGCCGATCGATTGGGCGAAGCTCTAGAGTCCGGCCGCATCTCCACGGTGGTGGGTACCCCCGCCCTCTGGAACATTCTCCACAAGAAAGTCACCCAGGAGCTGGCCGCGCGACCGGGTTGGGTGGAGGAAGGGGTCAAGGCCCTGTTGGCCGCGCATGGCGAGCTGCGCGACCGCACGGAGCTCAACCTCGGCAAGCTCCTCTTCTGGCCCCTGCGCCGGAAGTTGGGCGGACAGCTCAGGCTGATGATCTCCGACGGCGCTGCGCTCTCCCCGGAGGTGGCCGAATCGTTCCACGCGATGGGCTTCGATTTGACCGAAGGCTACGGTCTCACGGAGGCCGCACCGGTCCTGACGGTGGATCCTCCCTCGCACCGAAAACCGACCGGCGCTCTGGGCCGGCCCTTGCCGGGCATCGAGCTGCGGATCCTAGACCCGGATTCCGACGGTGTGGGCGAGGTGTTGGCCAAGGGCCCCAACGTGATGGCCGGCTACTTTCAGGACGAACCGGCCACCCATGCGGTTTTGAAGGGCGGCTGGCTCCATACGGGTGACCGGGGACGGCTGGACGCCGAGGGACGGTTGCGCCTGGCCGAGCCACCCAAGCAGAAGTTGGGTCCCGGCTCCGCGCCGGATACCCCCCAAGAGATCACTCTTAAAATTTCCCCCGGCGTGGCACGCGTGGGCCGGGCGCTGATCGGCCTGGGACAAAGAGCCCTCTACGACCGGGCCTTCGAGGTGAAGGTCTCCGGCCAGAGCTTCATTCCACAGAACCGGAGCTTCCTGGTGGTCTCCAATCACGCCAGCCATCTGGACACCGGTCTGGTGAAGCACGCCTTGGGGCCACAGGGCGTCCACCTCTCCGGCCTGGCGGCTCGGGACTACTTTTTCGATACCCCGCTGAAGCGGGCCTATTTCGAGAACTTCACTCAGCTGATTCCGATCGACCGCCAGGGGCCGCTGCGAGACTCGCTCCGGCAAGCGGGCGAGGCACTCCGCCAGGGAAAGAACGTCTTGATCTTCCCCGAAGGGGGCCGCTCGCCGGGGGGAGGGCTTATGGAGTTCAAGCCGACCCTGGGCTACCTGGCGCCCACCCACGAGGTGGATGTGTTGCCGATCTATCTGAAGGGCACCTACGAAGCGTTGCCCAAGGGCGCCTTCGTTCCCAGCCCGGGCCCACTGGAGGCCAGACTGGGTCCCGCCTTCCGCGCGGCGGAGCTCAAGGATCGCACCCGGGGACTCTCGCGCTCCGAGGGCTACCGCCAAGTGACCCTCTGGGTCGAGGAGGCGGTCAAGGCGCTGCGCGATGGCCGCACCTGGACCCTGGCCGACGCGGAACCGGCCGGCGAGCTTTCCCTGTCTATGCCGATGACCTCGGAAGGGCGAGACGCGTGAGGGTCCTGGTGACGGGAGGGAGCGGCTTTGTCGGAGCGCACCTTCTCCCGCGGCTGGCAAGAGCCGGCCATTCCGTCCGCGCGCTCGCGCGGGGCGAGCCGCCTCCGGTCGCAATCGAAGGAATCGAGTGGATTCGAGGCGACCTTCACCACCCGGCCTCTATCCGGGAGGCGCTCACCGGCGTGGAGGGGGTCTACCATCTGGCTGGCCGGGACTCCTTCGATCCCCAGGATGCACCGGGACTCTACGCGCTTCACGTCGCCGCCACCCGAGAGCTGCTCGAGGCCTGCCGGAGCTCCGGAGTGAAGCGCTTCATCCTGGCCTCCACGGCGGGAACTACCGCGGTATCTCCGACATCACGGGTCGCCACCGAGGCCGACCATGCGCCGCTCGAGCTGGTGGGCCGTTGGCCCTACTACCTCTCCAAGATCTATCAGGAGCGGCTCACCCTGGAGCTCTGCCGCCAATGGCAGCTCCCAGCGGTGGTGCTGAACCCCGGACTGATCCTGGGCCCTGGAGACACGAGGGGCTCTTCCACATGGACGGTGCAGCGATTTCTGGATCGCGACGTTCCGGCGATGCCCAACGGCGGCGTGGCGATCGCTGACGTCCGGGATGTCGCCGACGCGTTCGTTCGCGCGCTGGCGGAGGGCGAGCCCTACGGCAAGCATCTGCTGGGGGTGAATCTGCCCTTTGAGTCCTTCTTCGCACGGCTGGAACGGTTGACCGGCATCGCGGCGCCGCGGCTACGCCTGCCCCGCGGCGTTACCATCGCCGGAGGCAGACTCTTGGAGACCTGGGCCAGGATGCGGGGAGAGCGGCCCAGGCTCGACTCGACCTCGGTGGAGATAGCCGAGCTATTCCTCTACCTGGATGCCTCGAAGGCGGAGCGGTTGCTCGGCTTCAGAGCCAGAGACCTTCAGGAGACGTTGTTGGACACGGTGAGGTTTCTTCAGCGAGAGAACCGTCATGCGGCGTAGCTGGGCTGGAGCGGTGCTGGGGTTGGCGTTGTCGGGCTGCGGAGGCAGCGGCTACACCGAGCTGGCAAAGAACCGCGACCGCTGGGACCGGCAGAGGCCGGCGACCTATGCCTACCGGTATGAGGAGACAGGCTTCACGCCTGTCGGTGGAGAACCCTGGACGGTAGTGGTCTCCGGCTTCGACGTGACCACGGTCACCTATGCTATAGAGGGATCGCCTCCCTCAGGCGTCACCCTGTCGATCGGCGACGCTCATACGATCGATGAGCTCTTCGGGCAGATCCTTCAGGCGCTGGACAGCTCCGTGGAAGTGACGGCGACCTACGACGCCAAGCTGGGCTATCCCGGCGATGTGATCTATGGCGACGTTTCCTTTTCCGACCGTGCCGGCTTCAAGGCTTCGGACCTCGAGGCACGCTGAGGTTTCGGAGCCGCGGCGGGCGCCAATGCTCCGTGGCAGATCGAGGGTGGACGGGACGCAGGTCTCATCGGTCAGCTATGGGGGGCGCGGGAACGCCGGCCATCCCTCTGAGTACGGCGTCGGCGCCGAGCATCGACGCCCTCTTCACGCGGGTGGAAGCGATCCTGGACGAGGGCGACGTGAAGGCCGTGCTCGACTTCGACTCGAAGTACAGCTTCCCGACCCACGCCTTCTTTGACCAGGGCGAGAAGGACGAAAGCTTCGACGCCACCGGACTCGAAGTCAGGTAGATCACCAACGCGTGAGCAGCTTGAGACTCTCGCGATCCGAAGTCCGTGCGGAGCTTCGATTCCTGGACGCCACGCGTGCGGATCCTTCTCTATCTGAGAGTGGTGCAGTAGAAGCGTCGGCGCGGCGAGCAGGGCGATCTGCAGCCCTGCCTCGGTAGGGCGCTGCTCAAATGCCATCCCAACGGAGGCCGAGAGCCCCGCCATCCCTATCTGCCGCCGGGGACTGAGGGGAACGGGATCGGTTTGGAATCTCCAACAGCGGCTCATTTGTAAAAAAACCGCGCCAGGCGCGGCTTTTTTACATATCTCGCGCGCCATCACTCTGCCCCGCCGCGAGGACCCTTTTCCCGAGCGCGGTTCGACCATCGGCCCCCCATTCAAAAAGGCTTCGTCCACCCGCACCGTTACATTCCCTCAGGCAGCACACCAGGACCCCCGTCCGGGAACGGAAGCCCGCATGAAGCCCCCCGGCGCGCCGTCTCTGGCACCCAACCCCTCGCCTTCCCTAAAAGGCCTTTGAGCAACACAGGTGAGAAGCACCCCGTCACGTTGCCCCATCAGCCTGCCTGCTCCTAAACTCTAATCTCTGCCGAGCGCGCCTGCCGCGAGGCGTCTTGGGCCACCCTCCCCCAACTGCTAGGCCAGTCACCTTCAGGGATCCGAGAACCGGTATGAGCAAGAAAACGCGCCCGCTGAACAGCCCCCACAGAGCAGGTGCTACCAGGCATGCCGATTCAGCCCATGGCGCTCCTCTCCCCTACGCGGCGGACGACAGACCAGCTGCTCAGGATTCGGGGTCGATCGAGCTTCGCACCGATCCGTTGGGTCCGAGCGCGGACCGCATGGAAGCTTTGCGGCTCCCAAGGGGCACTGTCATCGGTCCTCCCAGTCCTCCTCCAGAAGCGGACCTGCTGCGCAGCTCGCCCGAAGACAGCCCGAGCGATGGCTCCGCCGACGAGACGCGACCGAGCCTCTTCACTCCCTGGAACGGCTCCAAAGGTCTAGCGCCGGCCGAGCCGATCGGTCCTGAGGGCGACCTCGCTTCAGCCGACGCCTTCGATCCGTCCCTCGACCTTGACTTCGGCCTCTCGGCTCTGCCCGATCCCATGCAGCTATCGAATCGGTTGTACGAACCGACCGACCATAATCAAGAGCTGCTGCGATGGGTCGAAGAGGGCCAGTATCCCAAAAGGGAAGCCGCGGGCTCATTGGATTCGCTCCTGGAGCGGGCCGCACTCCGGGCCACGGAAGCACGGGAGCTTGGACCTTCGGCTTTCAGGCTCTTTGAAGACGCCTTTGCATTCGCCTTTGTTGCGCGGGCGCTGGGAGAGGCTCGTGTCTCACCCGATCCGCGCGGCGCGCTCAACCGCGCTTTGCACTGCTACCCGTAGACCTGATTCCGGCCGCCCTTCTTGGCCCGGTACAGGTTGGCGTCCGCGACCTTCACGAACGCTGCCGGATCGGTCATCTCCGAGGTCATATCGGCCACTCCCAGTGACACCGTCACCGGGATCCGCTTGTCCTCGAAGGTGTAGGGGTGCTGCTCCACCATTGCGCGGACCTTCTCCGCGAAGCGGCGAACGTTGTCGGCGCCCGCCTCGGGCATCACGATCGCGAACTCCTCGCCGCCGTACCGGGCGAAGCACTCTTCCTTACGGATGCGCTGCTTCACCAGCTGCGCCACTTCGCGCAGCACATAGTCGCCCGCCAGGTGGCCGTGGACATCGTTCACGTTCTTGAAGTGGTCCAAGTCGAAGAGGATCAGCGAGAGCGCCCGGTGATAGCGGTGGCAGCGGCCCATCTCGCGCTCGAGGTACTCGCCGAAGTACCGCTTGTTGTTCACCTGGGTGAGGCCGTCGACGATCGTCAGCTGGTAGATCTCTTCAAAGTAGAGCGTTTCGAGATTTCCGCCGCTGAGGAACTTGAAGATCGATCCGCCCACCTTCACATAGTCGCCGGAGCGCAGCTGCGACTCCCGCAAGACCTCGTCCTCGTTGAGGAAGGTGCCGTTGGTGGAGCCCAGGTCCTCCACGAAGAACCGGCCGCCGCGGATGGTGATCTTCGCGTGCCGGCGGGAGACGTTGTCCAGGTCGACCACGATGTTGTTCTTCACGTCCCGCCCGATCGTGAACTCCTCCTCGGTCAGCACATACTTCTTGCCCAGATCCGGACCGTGGATCTGCATCAGACAGCTCTCGCCGTCCGCGGACATCCGATCCGCGAGCGCGGTAATTTTAGTGACGCGGGTCTCTTGCCCACCCATGGTCTTTTGACGTGCCATAACGGCGCTAAAGCTTCGTCCCCGCCTTTGGTTCCCCTATGCTAACGCCTTTCCGTCGCTCGGCCAGCCTGTGTACCGCGACGTTGCTCTGGGTATCGGCGCTTGTGCCCGGATGTGCGTCCAGGCTCGCCGCGCCTCCCCCGCTGCAGACGCTGGACTTGGGCAGCCGCCGTTCGCCCTTCAGGGATTACAAAGGCTACAATCTGTGCGCGCAGAACAGCGCACAGCTCGCCGCCGAGCTGGACGACGTCAACACGCTGCTTGCCGATTTTCTCCAAAGCACCTCAGCGGGAACACAGGGCGTCTGGGCGAATGAACATCTCGCGCTTCTCACAGAGGGTCAAAAGTCGCTTCCTCCGGCCCTCGGCCCTCTCCGAGCCACCTACCAAGAGCTCAGGCGGTGCCGCCTGGATCCCGAGTCGGGGCTTCCCGACATCGTCCGCCGAGGGGAGGAGCTGACGCGGCAGTCGGGGACTCGTCTGGAGGAAGCGCAGGAGCTGCTGGCCTTCGGCGAGGCCCGCCAGTCGATCGCCCATTGGGAGGCGTCGTTGCCTTCTCTGCGGGAACAGGGCCGGGCCGAGCGCTGCAAGAAGGCCCGTACAGCTCCGAAAGCTCCCATCGTATTCTTCGCGACCGAGAATTTCGAGGGCACGCCCCTTTGGCTTTTTTGCGACAGCGTCTCGGTGCGGGGCAAGGCGAGTGGCTCGGCCGAAGTGATTCCCCCCAAGAAATGGAAGCGACAGAAACGGGACGAGTGGAAGCAGCCCTATCTGGAAGCCGCGGCCCGCTTTCCGGCCTCCGACGTTCTGCGTTCGCCCAGGCTCCCGGAGCAGCCCACGGAGAAACATCCCGAAGAGCCCGACGATCCTCTGAGTGACGAGAGCGTGATCGATTGAGCTGAGGAGGGTAGACATCCCGCTTGCCCGTCCGCCCGCTAGGCCTTAAATCGCCCCCATATGGCGAAAACGATGGCGATGATCCTCGCAGGCGGGGCCGGGACCCGTCTGGACCCCCTCACCCGCGAACGGGCGAAGCCCGCCGTTCCGTTCGGAGGCCGCTACCGCATCATCGACTTCTGCCTCTCCAACTTCGCCAACTCGAACGTACTGAAGATGAAGGTCCTGACGCAGTACAAGTCGGACTCGCTCAACAATCACATCTCGCGCGCTTGGCGAATGAGCTCCTTCCTGGGTCACTTCGTGGACTCGGTGCCGGCGCAGATGCGGACCGGCGGCGACTGGTACAAGGGCTCGGTCGATGCAATCTACCAGAACCTGAACATCATCACGGACGAGGAGCCGGAGCAGATCTTCGTCTTCGGTGCCGACCACGTCTACAAGATGGACGTCCGGCAGATGCTCGACTTCCACCGGCAGAACAGGGCCGACTGCACCGTGGCCGCCATTCCGGTGCCGATCGAAGAGGCCCATGACTTTGGCATCATCGAGGTGGGGGCCGACGGCCAGATGCTGGGCTTCGACGAGAAGCCGAAGAATCCCAAGCCAATGCCGGGCAATCCCAAGATGTGCCTGGCTTCGATGGGCAACTACCTCTTCTCAACCGACGTGCTGGTGCAGGAGGTGGTCCGGGACGCGGCGAACGAGGATTCGGCGCACGACTTCGGCAAGTCGGTGATTGCCGAGCTCTACAAGCGACAACGGGTCTTCGTTTACGACTTCGCCCAGAACACGGTGCCGGGAGCCAGCGAGCACGAGCGCGGCTATTGGCGGGACGTGGGGAGCATCGATGTCTACTACCAGTCCAACATGGATCTGGTATCCGTGCAGCCGGACTTCAACCTCTACAACGACAAGTGGCCGCTCTTCACCCAGGACTACCACTTCCCGCCGGCCAAATTCGTCTTTAACGACGCCCATCATGAGCGGGTGGGCCACGCCACCGATTCCCTGATCTCGGAAGGTTGCATCATCTCCGGCGGCGCGGTGAACCACTCCGTCCTATCTCCCAAGGTCCGGATAAATTCCTACTCCAGCGTCAGCGACTGCATCCTGTTCGAGAACGTCTCGATCGGCCGCCGGTGCAAGATCCGCAAGGCGATCATCGACAAAAACGTGGACATTCCCGAGGGAGTGACCATCGGTTACGAGCCGAATGAAGATCGCCGGAGATTTCACGTCACGGCCGAAGGGGTGGTAGTCATCCCCAAGGGCATGAAGCTCTCCTGATCCTTCCGAGGTAACCGACGCATGCGCGGTGCGCTGCGAGCACAGCTCCTATTGTCCAGCGCCTTGGCCGGGCTGGTAGTGCTCCTCGGCCTGGGCTGCGAACGGTCGGCGCCGGGCGCGTTCGTCTACTCCAGCGACGCCGCCTCCAGGACCGGGCTGCTCGAGACGCCGGAGGGGACCCTCCTGGGGAACGAGGCAGGTAGGGTCATGCTGCTCCGTGCCGATGGCCGGGCGGCTTGGAGCACCCAGCTTTCCCACGAGATCGCCGCTCGACCCGCACTCTCAGGAACCACCGCCGTCGTCGCCACGGTCAATGGTGACTGGGTTGGGCTCTCGTTGGAAAACGGCCGCATTCTCTGGCAATCGCCGCTCGGCGCTCCAGTTTACGCGCCACTGCTCGCCGACGCGGCGCGCGCCTATGGAGTCACGCAGTCGGGCGAGGTCCGCGCGGTCTGGACAGCGGACGGTTCCTTGGCCTGGACCCATGTGGCCCCCTCTTCGCCGCAGCTTCACACCGACCGCCGCGCCACCGCCTGGCCTGTGCTGGAGGGTGACAAGCTCTGGGTGGGCTACCAGGACGTGGGCGTCGTCACCCTGGCCTCACTCAGTGGTCAGCCTCTCTGGAAGCTTCGTAACCTCGAGCTCGCGGGGATCTCCGTGGCGGGGGGGCGCCTCTTCACCACCACGCCCGCCGGCCGGATCGAGGCGTTCAAGAGCGAAAGCGGCGAAAAGCTCTGGTCCCACGATGTCGGTCCCAGCAGCGGCCCCCCCTCGGTGGCGCTGGGGCGGGTCTGGCTTCCGCTGGAAGCGAGACAGCTGGTGGCGCTCGACCCCGGAACGGGACAGGAGCGCGACCGCCTTCCGGTTCCCGGGCGGGTCACCGCGCCGCTCTCCGCCAGCGAGGCGGGCTACGGGACCCT
>JBGTHI010000662.1:0-1624 GCA_041746295.1 Myxococcaceae bacterium | reverse complement strand
AGGCGCGAGGGACGCGGGTGGTCTTTCCCGCACCCGGCTCGGCCTGGAGCACCAGGGCAGAGCTGTGCCGCAGCGCCTCGAGGATCTGCGGCAGCAGCGGGTCGATTGGAAGCGGGGTGGGCAAAGGGCCTACCTGCCCGCGCCGCTCAGCACGTACTCCGCGGCGCCCGGCTCCGCGAGTGTTGGGTAGGCCCGAGTCGCCCCCGCGGCAATCAGCTCCTCCGGTTTGAACCGTCCGGTGCCCACGCCTACGCACTCCGCACCGATCGCGCGGCCGGCGTCGACGTCCTTGGGCGTGTCGCCGATCACCACCACGCGGCAGCGGTCGATCGGCAGGCCGAGCTTCTCGGCCCCCCGGCCAGCTCCGATTCGGATCAGCTCCACCCGGTTCTCGTGGTCCGAGCCATAGCTGCCGAACGAGAAGCAGTGGAACAGATCGACTTGGGTCAACTTCAGTCGCGCGCCCTCCAGGGTGTTGCCGGTTCCCAGGCCCACCGCGGTCTGGGGCCTCTCTCCTGCCGCAATGAGGAGCTCGCGAACGCCCGGGTAGACCCGGTAGGCGGCTCCGATCTTGGGCAGGGAGGAGAGCTCCGCGGCCAGAAGTCCGAGATAGGTCCGGAGGACCGCCTCGATCTCCGCGTCGGTAGGCTCCTTCCCAATCGCCTCAAGGGCGAGTCGGGCGATCAAGCGATCGGTCATGCCATCCAGCGGAAAGGTGATTGCGTCCGACCGGTCGTGGCGAGCCACGAAGGCCTGGGCGAAGGCGCGACGTCCCGCGCCGCCGCTGCTGAGCAAGGTGCCGTCGATGTCGAAGAGAAGAACGGTAGGGCGCATGGCGCCTCCTTCTCCCACACCGCCTCCCGTAAAGTCGCGGGATTCTGGCCCCCTCCAGGACCTCGGGCAATGATGTTCGACGTCCCTATGGCTCCAACCCTTGAGACCAGCTCTGCCCTGTCGGTTCGGCTCAGGATTTTCCTCCTGGTTGCGGTGCCGCTCACCTTGCCGATTCTGTTCACCATCCTGCTCGTCCCCGCGTGGCAGCACCGGGCCCTGAGCGCGGAGGCGAAGAACAAGGCGGAGATGCTGGCCTCGGTGGTAGCCACCAACGCGGTGGCTCCGGTGCTGTTCGAGGACAAGAAAAGCCTCCAAGCGCTGATGGAGAGCATGCGCAAGGACGTCGACGTAGTCTACGCGTCGATCGTTTCGCCTCAAGGCGTGGAGCTGGCGAGGCAGGGCAACGTTCGGGTGGAGGCGCAGCTCAAGGAGGCGATCTGGCGGGACGAGACGAACGAGGAGTTGCTCCATGTTTCGATCCCGGTTCACAAGGAAAGCGCAGTGATCGGCTGGTTCCAGGCCGGCTTCTCCACCAAGCGGATCAGCGCGCAAAGCCGAGCCTTTCAGCTGATCGCCGTGGGGCTGACCGTCGCGGTGCTGTTGGTGGCGGCGGCGATGGCCTGGATCCTGGGGCGCAATTTCGAGGCGTTGTTCCAGCAGCTTCGCTCTTCGTTGGTGCAGACCGCCCGGCGGGTGGATGAGGTGGTGGGACAGCTGGCCTCGGTCACCGCGGAGCAGACCACCGCGGCGGGCGAGGAGTCGGCGGCGCTTCACGAGACCAACGCCATGG
>JBGTHI010000661.1:0-1942 GCA_041746295.1 Myxococcaceae bacterium | reverse complement strand
CACCGTTGCGGGTGCGGCCATCGACTCCGATCGTTACCGAGAGCACGCGGCGATGATCCTCCGGCCAACGCGCGGCCGCGGCAGTTCCCACCTCAATCTCCGCCGCGACGCGATTTCCGCGCTAGATCGGCGATCGCCTCTACAAGTCCCGCCACTTCCTCCTCGGTGTTCCACCAGCCGACTGACGCCCGAGCCGAAAACGAACAGGGCGGTGTTTCCACATAGCGGATGGTGTACCCGCGGTCGTAGAGCTGACCAGCCACCTCATGCGGTTGCAGGCCTTCCACATTGAAATTGATGAGACCGGCCATCGCCTCCGCGGGGGTGACGACCGAGACACCATCGACAGCGATCAAGCGGCGCCGGAAATCGGCGCCAAGCATCGCGATGCGCTCGTGTGCCCAACGGAACCCGACGTCATCCCACAGCCAGCGGAGCACGGCTTCTTGAGCGGCTACTGCCGCGCTGTAGAACTCACCAATCTCATACCGCATAGCCCCCGCGGCGGGGAGGAAATAGCCGCTTGGCTCAAACTGCCCATAGCGGGCGTAGGTCGGTGCGATGTCGGCGAAGCGGTCTTTGCGGACGTAGAGCAGGCCGGTCGCCTCTGGACCACAGAGCCACTTCTGGCCGGCCATCGCGTAGGCGTCGATACCCATAGCATGGAGATCAACCGGGACTTGTCCGGCTGATTGTGCGCCGTCGACCACCACGAGCAGCTCATGCTCCCGAGCCAGCTCGCTGATCTCGCGCAGGGGAAGCACGGCGCCCGTCGACCAGAGCACATGCGACAACGCGATAACTCGGGTGCGCGAGGTTATCTGCCCCGCCAGAGCCTCCACCACCCTACTCCCGCCGTCGCCAAGGTTCGCGTATCGCGGGACGACGCCGGAGCGACGAGCGAGCAACGCCAGCGGCAGCAACAGACCGGGGTGCTCCTCCGACGTGGAGACGATCTCGTCCCCAGGATCCCAGGTGAGACCCATCAGGACCGTGCCGAGACCCTCGGTGGCACTGTGGGTCAGAGCAATCTCGTCGGCGTCAGCACCGAAGATGTCTGCCGCGAACGCCGCGACGCGCCGATTGCGATCGCGATTATCGGAGTAGGCGCCCGGGGTTATCCGTCCATGTTCGAGCTCGCCGCGGGCAACCGCATCGGCGGCCTCGTACGCCACCGTTGGAATCGGGCCATTCGACCCGGAGTTGAAATACCCGGTGGTCTGCACCGCGGGGAGCTGCGACCGCAGCGCGTCGACCTTCGCGTCCGTAGCCGTCTCGACCGCCATCGCCTGATCGATCTCCTGTGCGTTTGTTAGACGAGTCTAACGTCGAACCGCCGCGGCCAACGCCCCGTCGAGGTCGGCAATGACGTCCGCAACGTCCTCGATCCCAATCGACAATCGGACGAGACCGTCCGAGATGCCAATCTTCGCCCGCTCCTCCGGCGGCACGGCCCGGTGGGAGGAGATCACGGGGTAGAGCACCAGACTGTAGACATCGCCAAGCGTCGTTGCCGGCACGATCAGCCGCAGCGCCTCGAAGAAGCGGAAGATATCGTCCCGCCCGGCATCGTGGACCTCGAAGGAGATCATGCCGCCGCGCTCCGGCCGGTTGAACATGGTCTCCGCGCCACCGAGGTTCTGCAAACCCGGGTAGTTGACCCGCGCGACCCGCGAGTCGCTCGCGAGCCAGTCGGCAACGGTCTTCGCATTGTCGCTTTGCTGCTTCATGCGCAGCGGCAACGTCTTGAGGCCGCGCAGTGTCAGCCACGACTCGAAGGGGCCGGCAACCGACCCGATCAGTTTGTTGATCTCGCGCAACGCGACACCGCGCTCGGCCGTTGTGGCAATCACGCCGCCGGTCACGTCGCCGTGACCCCCGAGGTACTTGGTAGTCGAGTGGATGACGGAATCGACACCGGCCGCCGCAGGATTGACCAGCC
>JBGTHI010000660.1:0-7415 GCA_041746295.1 Myxococcaceae bacterium | reverse complement strand
GACAGCGCGGGCCACAGTGCCGTCTCACTGCTGACCGACGCGCAGGCTGCCGCCTTGGAGCCAGCCCGCCTTGCCTACAAGCCGCTCTTCGATAGTCTGGCGGCGCAGGGGATCCCGCGCGAGAAGCTGGCGCTCGCCTGGAGCTTCACCACGCAGAGCACCCTCTCCGCCTTGACCCAGCTTCATGCCGCTCCGGCCAGCACGCGCACCCTTCCCTCGGTGCCTCTCTGGGCTGCTCCCTTCACCCTTCCCGGCGGCTTCCCGCAAAGCAACATCGCCGCGGCCTACGTCGGCGAGTGGGTCGATCTCTTTGGTCTGGTCAGCGCTCAGGGGACCTTCAACCCGAGCCTTGCCGGCGCGACGCCCCGTCCCATCCCCTTTCTGATGACCGTTCCAGTGGGGACCGCTCCCGCCGGAGGCTGGCCGGTGGTGATCTTCGGCCACGGCTTCACCGGAGATCGGACCAACATGCTCGGGATCGCCGACACCCTCGCCAGCCAGGGCTTCCTGAGCATCGCCGTGGACCAGCCGTGGCATGGCGAGCGCAACAGCTGCAAGGGGTTCGGCGTCTACCTCAACGCGGCGAGCGAATTGACAAGCTTCAGCGACAGCCAGGCCTGCGCCGATCCGGTCACGCAATCGTGTAACACGGTGGGCCGCTGCCAGGCCAACGCGCGAACCACCACCGCCTGTACTTTTGGAACGCCCACCGCCAACGCGGTCTGTGCGGCGGCGGGCCAGGGCGCCTGCGCTCCAGATAGCCACTGCGAGGGGGCAACTTTCGCCTCCAGCCTGACGGTGGGCTCCCTGAACATCACGATCTCCGGCTGGAACCTCTTGAACCTCGGCAACCTGTTCTCGACGCGCGACAACTTCCGGCAGCAGGTCATCACCCTGGCCCAGCTGATTCGGGTGGTCCGCGACACCACCTCCCCCGGGAACCTGGGCGCAGTCACCGCCAACACCCCGATCAACCCCGACGCCATTCACTACGTCGGGGGAAGCTTGGGCGGAATCATGGGCAGCCTCTTCACCGCGGTGGCGCCGGAGCCGAACCGGGTGCTGCTCAACGTTCCGGGCGCCAATCTGGATCAGATCCTCTTCACCTCGCCCGCCTTTGCAGCGGCGGCCCAAGGTTTTGTCGCTTCCTTGGCCGCGCAGGGGATCGCCCAGAACTCTCCCGCCTACGACACTTTTCTGGGCTGGGCGAAATGGATCCTCGACCCGGCCGACCCGGCCAATGCCGTCTACTACGTCACCCACTCCGCCGGGCTGCCAACTCCCAATCTGGGCGCGTCGCGTGCCGCCTTCATTCAGTGGATTGAAGGGGACGCGGTAATCCCAAACCCGACCACGGTCTCGTTGATCCGCGCCGCGGTGGGCGATCCCACGCTCCGCGGCCACCGTGATTCCGGCCTGCCAGCCAACTTCTATGACTTCCAGTGGAGCGCCTCCTCCACACCCAGCGTCTCGCCTTACACCGCCTGCACCCGGCACTCATTCCTGCTGGCGCCGCCGGCCTTCTCCGGCTGCACCTCCACCGCCGACGGGCTGCCGCTGACCGGCGCCGCCCAGGCTCAGGCTGTCCAGTTCCTGCTGGGCGCGGCTCCATACTGAACCTCGCTTCCGATGGGAAATCACCGATGAAGAGATGGCTCTCGGCAGTGACGGTTGTGGCGGCTGCGACAGTTGCGGCGACCTCCGGCAGCTCAAGCGCGGGCGGTCTGGCGCTGGACGTGAGCTCCGGTCGGGCCACCGGCATGGCGCTGGCGATGACCGGCCACGTGAACGACGCCTCCGGCATCTTCTTCAATCCGGCCGGTATCGCTCAGGGAAAGGGGCTGGATGTTCGGGTGGGGGCGACGTTGATAGCGCCCCATTTCAAAGTGACGCCCGTCGGTGGCGCGCCGCAATCCCCCAGGGTCGACTTGGTTCCGCTCCCGCACATCTACGCGGCCTACGGCATCACCGATCAGATCACCGTGGGGTTGGGCTTCTTCATCCCCTACGGTCTCGCGCTACACTACCCGCAGGACTTCGCAGGCCGGTCGGTGATCTCCGATGCGTCCTTTAGAAGCTACGTCTTCAACCCCACCGTTGCCTTCCGGGACGACTGGGTCCGGTTGGCGGCGGGGCTTCAGGTGGCACGAGGCACCGTGGAGCTCAGCCGCGATCTGGCACTGCCGGGCGGTCAGACCGGGTCGATCGATGTCGGCGGCGGCGATTGGGGCATCGGCGGGAATCTGGGTCTCCAGATTTCCGCGATCCCGGAGATGCTGACCTTCGGCGCGTTCTACCGCAGCACCTTCAGCTTGGGGATCAACGGCCGGGCCGATTTTAGCGGGGTGAATGATCCCGCGCTGCAGACCACGCTGCGCGATCAGCCGGCGACCGCCAGGTTCGTCCTTCCAGATCAGCTTGGGGCCGGGGTGGCCTATCGCCCCATCAGCAAGCTGCTGGTGGACTTTGATCTGGTCTACTTTGGATGGCAGCGGTTCCGCGACCTCACCATCCAGTTTCCCGAGGATCCTGCGCTGCTGGACCGGCAGCCCAAGCAGTGGCACCACGGCTTCCAATACCGCCTGGGTGCCGAGTACGCGCTAGATCCCAAGTGGCAGATCCGCGCTGGATTGATCTACGACGAGAGCCCGGCGCCGCGGCAGACCCTCTCGCCCGACGTTCCCGACAGCGACCGCTTCAACATCGCGGCGGGAGGCTCGTTTCTGTTCGGCAAGTCGCAGGTCGATTTGGGCTACCAGCTGATCATCTTCACCGGTCGAAACAGCCTGTATCCGCCGTTGCCGGCGCATTACAGCGGTACCGCGCACGTGCTCAGCCTCACCTACGGGATCAGGATCTAGCGGGCCTGCCCTCGCCGTCGTCCCAGGATCAGCAGCGCTCCGGCGACGACCGCGAGCGTCCCAAGCCAATGGCCCGCCCCGGTCCCGGCCGCGCAACCTGAGTCATCGGTCGCTCCCGTCGAGACCCGACCCGCCGCCTCCACCACCAGCGTCACTGTTGCGGGATTACCCAGCGAGTCGGTGACGGTCACCACGTCGGCGCCCGCCTTCCTCCCGGCGGTGTAGAGCCCGCTGCCGTCGATCGTGGCGCCGGTGTTGTCAGCGGTGAGGGCCCAGACATAACCGGTCCCGCTGCCACCGCTCACCGAGAGTTGCACCTTGTCCAGGGCGCGAATCCGGCTTGAACCGATCGTGAGGCTCAGGGCCTCCGAGACCTGGACCGTGACGGTCCCGGAGTTGCCTAGCGTATCGGTCACCTTCACCACGTCACTCACGCTGCCGGTTGCCCCAGCTACGTACGCGCCCGACCCGCTGATGCTGCCCCCTGAATTGTTGGTAACAACTTCCCAGGTGTAGCCGGCTCCGCTCCCTCCCGCGGCGCTGAACTGGACGTTGCCTCGGGGCGGAACGGGTGGCGAGGCTGGATTGATCGCCAGCCCCAGGCCGACCGCGACGTTCACCGTGGCGATGTTGCCCAGGCTGTCGGTGACCCGAACCGTGTCCACCGCGCTGGGGGTCCCACCCGCGCGATAAACACCGGTCCCCGCGTTGATCGAACCGCCCGAGGCGTTGGTGGTTATCGACCATGTGTAAGGGCCTTCCCCGCCACTCGGGGTGAAGGTCTGCGAGCCCAGCGGCGCCACAACTGGATTGGGAGGCGCGATGCTCACGCCGGCGGTTACCGTCACGGTGGCCGTCGCTACGTTGTTGAGAGAATCCTGCACTCGGACAACATCGGAAGTGTTTCCGGTGGGCCCGGCGGTGTAGGCGCCGGTGGTCGCATTGATCGTAGCGCCGGAACCGTTGGTGGTCAGGCTCCAGCTCAGGCCAGTCCCGCTTCCGCCGGTGGTGGTGAGGATGAACGGTTTTCGCGGCGGACCGGTCCGGTTTCCCCCCACGATACCGAAGGTCGTGACCGCCACCGTGGTCGCAACCGCCGCCCCGACCGAGTCCAGCAGCTGTACAGTGTCAGCGACCCCGCCGGTGCTACCGGCTGTGTAGGTTGCCGTGGTGGGCGTGACGGGGTTGATGACGCTCCCAACGGAGTTGTTGACCAGGACCGACCACGTGTAGACCCCACTGCCGCCGGACGCTGTGAATGTCTGCGACCCTCGCTGCGGAACGGTGGGCCCCGGCGGAGAGATCGTCAGGGCTACCGGCGTCACCCTTACCGCCGGCGACGAATCGGGTCCCACCCCGTCCCCGTTAGTCGCGGCTACCGTGACGTCGTAGTCGGTGCCGTTGGCCAGCCCGGAGATAATGCAGCTGGTCGCTGGCGGCACCGCGGAACAGGTGAGCCCTCCCGGCTGCGCCGTGGCGGTGTAGTTCGTGATCGCAGTTCCGTTGTCGACGGCCGCGGTCCAGGAGATCCGCGCCCGAGCGTCACTGACCTCGGGGGTCACCCCGGTGGGCGCACCGGGCAGCGCAGCGGTTAGCGCGGTCCAGGCCGCCGTCATCAATCCGAACGCAGATCCGGTCACAAGGTCTCCTTGCTGTCGTAGCTGGCTGTCGCCCTCGGTGTTCTACCCCGATCGACCAAACGCCGGCACGGGGGGATGCCCTCTCGGTTACGCACTGACCAAATTCAGGATGTTGCCATCTGGATCTTTGAACCAGGCAACCTTCATCCCCTCGGCAACATGGAGGTCTCCCTTGAGCTCCAGTCCCGGCATCTCGTAGTGCTCAAACCGGATTCCCTTGTCCTTGAGCTCGCGGACCATTCTCTCGATCTCCGCATCATCCACCGACCAGGTGACTGCGGTGGCCTGATTGGTTCCGGCGAACTTCGATCGGTAGACATTCAGGGTGGTCTTCCCACTAGAGAAGATCGCCACCTCGTCGCCTTGGCCGTCCACCTGCTTCAAGCCCAACTTCTCCGAATAAAACCTCTTGGCAACCTCCAGGTCTTTCACTGCAACGTTGGCTATTGCGTCTCTGTTGGACAATGACATGGTCTGCTCCCTTTGGCTTTTGCCAGACACCCTAAGAACGGGTCTTGTCCTAAGGGAGCCCACGAGAAGCGGAACGCAGGTCGACTGTTGCCTATTGACCTGGGCCCCGGCCCCTGAGCTAACCCCAAGCAGGCGAGGTGAACCATGACTTACGATTGCGTGGATCTGACTCAGGCGGCTACTCAGCCCTCTCACATCAAACCGACCAGCAAGGGCTGCGCGGAGTGCCTTGAGTCCGGCGACAGCTGGGTTCACCTGCGACTCTGTCTGGCTTGCGGCCATGTCGGCTGCTGCGACGACTCCAAGAACCGGCACGCCACCAAGCACCACCAGGCCACCCGCCATCCGGTGATCCACTCGTTGGAGTCGGGTGAGGCCTGGGGCTACTGCTACCCTCACGACGCCTTCGCCGAGGATCTGCCGCTCGCCGGCAAGGGCACGCCGTCCGCCCTGCGCTAGCTCAAGATCCGGTCGCGGCCCGCAGCCATCTCGTCTTGACGCTCGAGATCCCGATCACGAAGGTGCCGGACCCGATGTCCACGCTTTTGCTCGAAGAACGTCGACCCGCATCCGCCGTCCGACCTCAAGGCAGGCGGGGCCTCGACGAGCGAAGGCCCCGGGCTGCCATTCTCCGGCTCGACAATGTGGTGGTACGAACCCGCAGCCTCTACATCGCGGCCTGGTCGGCGGCATTGGATGCCGTGCTGAAGGGGATCGAGAGTGGGGACATCCCACAACAGTGGGTGCGGACTCGACCGGAGACGTTCGATTCCGAGAGCGGCTTCTCCGCCACTACCCCCGCCGACTACGATACACATCTGTTCGATCGCCCCAGGCTGGTGGCTGCCCGCAATTTCCTCTCTTCCCGCGGCCTGTCGCTGCCTTCCGAGCCCTACCCGGAAGGTCCCGAGCTGGACCACACCATCGCGGACATACTCGCGAGGATGGATGAAGCGGTGACCCAGTTGTTGGCCGCGAGCGGAACATCGCACCTGCTTGAGCCCGAGCTCCTCCCGCTTCTTCACGGCTTACACGAGGAGGGTCTTAAGCTCGCAGTGACCACGCCCTCACATCACGCGTGGAACGTGGCAATGGGCTCAACCGAGCTCCTGGAGGTGGTCGACGTGGTAATCCCTCCCCATCCCGCGGCGGAGAACCTCGGCACCCCGCCGGAGGAGCATCTTGGGCTGCGGGCGGCCCGTGAAGCACTCGGCGTGGACCCCGACCGAGCCGTCGTGTTCGAGAGTACGCCCAGCGGGATCTCCGCGGCACGAATAGAGGGCTTCGCTGAATGGGTCGGTGTCGGCGATACCGACGACAGGCGAAAGCTGCTTAGAGAATCGGGAGCCCACGAGGTGAGAGCAAGAGCGGGTGAGGTCACCGTCGAGGAGGTAGTCCGATGGATCGAGGGCAACCGCAATGACTCTCCCCACCGGACAACGATGCATTGAGCCCCCCGCAACTGCCAGCCAGGTCCTCTCGATAACACTCATATAGCTCGCGGTGCCTACTCTGCGGGTCGCGAAGGCTAGTGGCCAGACCTGGTGCGTGCACGCTCCTTTGACCACCCTATGCGCGCTCCAAACGGCCGTCGGCCCATGGAGCCAGGCCTGCTAGCTTCGGGGCCAACCAGCGATAATTCCGCCTACTCACGTTCCTTCCATCACCTTTGCCCACGCGGGCACGGATGATGCTCAAGCAGCCGCCCGACATGGTCTTGTCCACCGCGTATCGGCGCGTCAGGGCTCTTGATCGCAGGGGACGCGCTGCTCATGGCGGTTCGCAAAGCACTCACGGTCGCTCTCTGGACGGTGGCCGCCCTTCTCCTGGGTTGCGGAGATCCTGGGTCGGTCGAGATCAGCGACCCGGCTCTCCCCCCCACCGGAACCGGGCCGGCCACCCTGGCTGTCGCGGTGAGCGTGGATCCCGCGGTTGCCAGCGCAGGTCAGGAGGTGACCGTTCAGGTGAAGGTCACCAACAAGGGCGGACGCACCGCCCGGCAGGTGGTGGCTCAGAGCCCCAAGCTGGTCGGTAGCGGCTTTGCGCTGCTGAAGACCTCCCCGCTGGAGCCTTCGGTCGATATCGCGGCGGGCAAGACGCAGACCTTCTCCTTCGTCTATCAGGTGACCGACCCGGGCGCCCTGACCTTTGAAGCCAGCGCGAGCGGAATTGAAGAGGTGCTGGGCGGGACCGTGGGACCGGTCAGCTCAGTGACCGCCCTCTCTGTGGTCAGCCCAGCAAAGATCGCGATCGAGTCGGTTTCGATCCCCGCTCAGAACGTGGTGGGTGGCGTTCTGGAAGTGGCCATGACCGTGGTCAACACCGGCGGGAGCGTCGCAAGCGCCATTGCCCCTTCCGAGTTGATCTTCGCGGGCACTGCCCTCGCGGCGCGGGTGGATGGCCCGACGCCATCGACGCTGGAGCTTGCGCCTGGCGCGTCCGG
>JBGTHI010000659.1:0-7111 GCA_041746295.1 Myxococcaceae bacterium | reverse complement strand
CGGACGAGCGGGAGCAGCGGCGCGGTGCGGGTGCCGGGCTTGGTAAAGAGCCACTACGCGCCTGTTGCGGGAGTCAGCGTGTCGGCTCCCGAACGGCTCCTTGCCGAGGTGGAGCGGTGGGTGGCCCAGTGCTCCAAGGTGGCCGTGCTCGCCTCTCGGCCGTTGGCCCTTCCTCCGCAGGCCTCGCTCTTCACGATCGATGGAGGCCCGGAAGTAGTGGCGCGAGAGCTCTACGCGAGGTTCCGCGCGCTGGACGAGCTGGGGTTCGAGATGATCGTGGTGGAGGAGCCGGAGGCACAAGGCATGGGTCTGGCGCTGCGCGACCGGCTCTCCCGCGCCGCCTCCTCAAGCCGCTAGCGCCTTCCCCGATGGCAGCCGGCGAAGCAACGCTACACCTATCTCCTGATCCTTCTGCCCGAGTGATTCCCGACGGGCGCAGCTGCCGTGCGGGGCTCCGAGCCAGGCCCCGTCAGCTCTACCGCTCCGAGTTTTTTTCCCAACGGCAAGGTTCGCAGCACCCCATGCTCCCCCGCCACCGCATGCAGATACCGCATCAGCGCGAGCTTTTTGACCTCCGCTGACGTCTCCAACGCTGTCCAAGCCCGAACTTCTTCCTCATGCGGACGAAATTTCGGTTCGGCTTCGGGGATTCCACCCAGCGACAGGGGGTCGCTCTCCAGGCGATCGAGAAAGACGAGCCCATCGCGCCCCACCCAAAAGGGGTTGCCCACCTCATTGCGCGCGCTGATCACCTTTTGAAGGTGGGTGGCGGCCAGCTTGTGGGCTTCCCGCTGCACCGTCCCGGCATCGTCGATGAAGAAATAGTCGCCAGGTCCTACGAGGAGCTTGGCCAATTCCTCCACCGCTCTGAGATGAAGGTGAAGCGCGTGGACCGCCTCGCGCTCTGGCGCACGCCGCGTGAGCAGCGCGCCTTCGATCTCCGCCAGCTCTTGTGGTCCAAAGCTTGGAAGCGCCTCAAAGGGGGCGGCGATCTCCTTCCACCTCTGGCTGTCGGTGTTGACCCCGATTCCCAGCGCCGGAATCGTTCCGTCCTCGGACCATCGAATCACTGCCGGATCGGTCACCGGGGCCGGCGTCACGTCGAGAGCGAGCGGGACAAATTGGGCGGCGTCGAATAGGCCCAACAGAGCCGGCCGGACCCCGGAGCCGGCAGGCAGCATCTCGGGCGTTGGCTCGCCGAGCCGCGCCAGCAGGAACCTGATCGCAACATCCAAACGCAGGGTGTTCAAGAAAGCGTGGAGGCTCCGGTTCGGATGGGGAATCAGTCCATAGGCCAGCCCGGGACCCTCTCCATTGCCATAGGTAAACGTCGGCCCAATGGCGCGGTTGGGGAGCACCACCTTTCCCAGGCGCCTCGATTCATCAGCGCTCGCGGTGAGGAGCCTAAGGCCCAATCCGTCGCTCACCACGGCGATGGTCTCGCCATCCCCACTCGCGGCACGCGCTATGGCGGTCTCCGCCTGGTCGGCCAGCTCGAGATAGCCGCGGCCCATGCGCGCCAGGCCATCTCGTAGCTGGGGACGAACTGCCCTTCGAACCCGATCCTGCACTGCCGCTGAAGCTCCGCCCATGCTTCAGCCCTGTAGCTCAAGCCTGTATGGACGCTCAACGACCAGTCAAGATCATGAAGATTTCTGGTGATTTACGACCGGCACGACAGAAGCTCGCGAATCCTTAGAAGCGCTCCCCTCCATTCTCGAGATAGCTCTGCTCCTCTGCGGTGGAGGTACGCCCCAGGACTTCGTTCCGATGGGGAAAGCGGCCGAACCGCTCGATGATTGTCAAATGGCGGAGGGCATAGTCCACCGCCTCCTGGCCGCCCGGCCCGCCTGTCGCGGCGCGGTTCAGCACCACCGAACGCTGCTGATCTTCCAGTCGCTCGCTGTGCTCGAAGGGCAGATAGAAGAACCGCCTGAGCACCAACGGCAGCGCGACGTCGTGGCCGTCGTCGATGGCCTGGTGTGCCACGGCCAGGGCCCTTCCGTCGGTGGCGAAGGCTCGCGGCGAGCCGCGGAAGATGTTCCGCGGGATCTGATCGAACAGCAGGGTCAGGGCCAAGGCGCCTCGCGGATCGCCTCGCGCCGATTCCCACTTGCCCCGCTCGGCTGTTTCCAGATCCCCCTCGAAGCCGGCTCGGCAGCTCTCGTCGAACTCGGGGTCCCTCCGATACCACTGCGCTCGGGGCCGCCCGTACTCCGGGCTCCCGGGCGCTCCGAACCAGAAGCGGAGCAGCTCCTCGACCCGCCCCCTCAGCCCGGGACCCATGCCACCCTCCTCCCTATCGCTGCGTCAAGGCGAAATGGCGGCCGCCGCCGAAAGTTATTTTGGCGATGTTCTCCATCCCTGCTGGGCTCGCTATCACGGCTATTCCCCGCCGAAAACTCCGATGTTTAAGACTGGAAACTTCATGTGACACTCCTCCTGAGAAGGGGGGTCGCCGATTTCACAAGATTAAAGATGGATGACGGGAACTAAGAGACTTCACGTGAAGATTCGAGCAGCGCAGCCGAGCGACATCGACGTCTTGACCGACCTCTATCTGCGCTCCTGGAATCACAGCGTTCGCCGCCTGCTTCCGGAGTCGGCCCTCGCCCAACGCACCTTCGCCTATCGGAAAAAGTACTGGGAGGAGGTCTTCTCCAGACTGAAGGCCCCCTTCATCCCCTTTGTCATCGAGCGCGACGGCAGAGTCATTGGGCTGGCCAACCTGGGCCGCGATCGGCTGCAAACCGACTGTGGCGAGGTGAAGAACGTCTACGTGGACCCGACCCTGCTGGGGCAAGGGCTGGGAAGGCGGCTGATGGCGGAGGCGGAGAAGAAGCTGCGCGAGGCAGGCTTCTCCAAGTCCCTGCTCTGGGTCTTAGAAGGCAACGACGACGGCCGGCGCTTCTACGAGCGGTTGGGCTGGACGCCGACCGGTCTGCGACGGCTGGAGGAGATCGATCAGACCGAGCATCAGCTGCCGGTCATCCAGTACCAGCGGCTGCTCTAGCGGGCTGAGCTGACGAAGGCCGGATCCAGGAGACCACAGCATCGACCCACGCGGGATGGGCGTTGAGGGATGGCACAAGGGTGAGCGATTCCCCACCCGACTCCACGAAGCTCTCCTTGGCTCGGAGGCCGATCTCCTCCAACGTCTCCAGGCAGTCGGCCACGAACGAGGGAACCAGGACCGCCAGCCGCTTGATCCCTTTGCGCGCAAGCTCCGGGATCACCACGTCGGTGTAGGGCCGGATCCAGGGGGTGCGCCCCAACCTCGATTGGAAAGAGACGGTGAAGCCACCGTCCGGCAAGCGGAGCTTTTTGGCCAGGGCCCGCGCGGTGAAATAGGACTGCGCCCGGTAGCAGTGCCGGTTAGCCGGGACCATCGCGTCGCAGCAGCTCTCGGACGAGAAGCAATAAGCGCCGGTCTCGTCGCTCTTGCGGATCTGCCGCTCCGGCAGCCCATGGAAGCTGAACAGGACGTGATCCGGCCGGGACTCTTCCAGAACCGGTGCCGCGACCTTCTCGAAGGCATCGAGGAAGCCGGCGCGGTCGTAGAACGGCGGCACCGTCTCGACGTCGGGAACGTTCCACCGCTTTCCGAGCTCGCGGTAGACCGCCTCCAGGGTGGAGCCTCCGCTGGACGACGCGTACTGCGTATAGAGCGGCAACAGGGTGAGCTTCTCCACCCCGCGACGGCGGAGCCGGTCCAGCGCCTCCGGGATCGACGGCTTCCCGTAACGCATCGCCCACTCGACTTCGTAGCCAAAGTTCCCGTCTCCGGCACCGAGCTTGTCGGCCACCGCACGGGCCAGGTCCCGGGTGTGGATTGCCAGTGGGGAGCCGGCCGAGGTCCAGATCTTCCGGTAGGCCGCCGCCGACTTTGCGGGACGGAACGGAAGGATAAAGAGGTTGAGCAGCAGCCAGCGACCAACCGCCGGGATGTCGATCACTCGGGGATCGGAGAGGAACTCCTTCAGATAGGCGCGAACCTCGCGGGGCTCCGGCGCCTCGGGCGTGCCCAGATTGACCAGCAGCACGCCCCGCGGAGACCCCGCCGTCGCGCTAGTGGAGGGCATGCGGTTGGGTGAGGGGAAACTCGCCGATGCGGGCCTCGAAGGCGTCTCCATTGGGTCGGACCATCGCATAGGTGCCACGCATGGTGCCGAACGGAGTGCGCAGCATCGCCCAGCTGGTGTACTCGAACCGCTCCCCAGGAGAGAGGCGCGGCTGCTTGCCCACCACCCCTTCGCCCTTCACCTCTTCAACCCGGCCGTTGGCGTCGGTGATCAGCCAGTGGCGGCTCTTGAGCTGAAACGGCTCCCCGCCGATGTTCTCGATCTCCACGGTGTACATGAAGGCGAAATGGCCCGTCTCCGGAGAGGAGCGCTCCGGCCAGTAGGAGGGCTTCACCTGAACGCGGACTCCTTGCGTGGTGGTTGAGGGAGCCATCGGCCGATTACTCTGGCAAATGCAAGGGGGCCCGCGCAAGCCGGAAGCCCGGCGGATATTCCGGAGGTTACTGCGTTTGGGGTGGGGTGGTCTCCGCTCGGTGGAAACAGCTCCCTGCCCTGCTCATACAATCACTGTATGGCACCCATTGCTCCCTCTGGATGGCAATCTTTGACGACCGCGTCACAGGACGAGACCGGCCGCTCCGAGAAGAAGCTCTTCAACCCCGAGGAGCAGCCCCAGCTTGGCAAGCCGATTCCCGCGTCCGCCGCCGGCCGCGTGCTGTCGGCTTACGGGAAAGGCGTGGTCTATGCCCCGCAAGGTCTGTGGCACGCCACCAAAAACCTGGGGAAGTCGATCGTCGAACATCCTCTCATCACGCTCGGCGCAATCGTCGGAGGCATTTTCGCGGTTAAGAAGTGGGGGCCCAAGCTGATCTCCCGGATTGGCACCGGGATCGCAGCAGCAGTCGTCGGCTTTGGCCTCTTCAAATCCGGAAAGACGGCCGTAGAGGCCAAGAACCAGCAGGATATGGAGAAGGCGGCCAGGCAGGCGGGCGATGCCTATGGCGAAGGGCTATTGCAGGCCGGGCTTGCCGTGGTTCCCGGGGTGGTCAGCGGGCGGATCACCAACAAAGCCACCGCCACAGTGGAGCGGCTGACTCGCCCGGTGAAGGTGGAGGAGGGTGCCGCTCCGGCCAGCGTCGAGTCGGCAGCTACCTTCGCCAAGATGTTTCCGGGCGGCCCCCAAATGATGATCGACGACCTTCAGTCGATGATCGACCTCCTTCCTCCAGGAAAACGTGCTGGGCTCGAAGAGCTCGTGGCCAATCCAGCCTTCACGAAAGCATCCGACGACCGCAAGCTAGTGATGTTGGTTGAGACCATGGGCACCGCCACCACGAAATTCGTGCAGATGACAGACGCGGACAAGCTCGCCGCCTCGCTACAAGGCACGATGGACTCGGCAGCGGAGAAGAGCGGCTTGATTGAACAGGCTGATCAATGGACAAGGCTCCTCGCTGCCCGATACCGTCCGTAAGGCGGTTGGCGCCAGTCGCAATAACCTGACCCCCATGAAGAACGAAGAGCTCGCAGCGATTCTTGGGCGCGGAAAGCAGGATCCCACTGACCTGGCCCAGGGGATCTACCGAATAGGGGGCCATCGCTATCAGCTCACCGGGAAGCCTTCCGTAGCTTCGATCGGAGAAGCGCGAGCTGCCAAGGACCTGGACACAGGGGAGGAGGTCTTCATCAAGGTGCGGAAGCCCGGCGCCAACCTTCACGCGATAGAGGAGGAGTTCAAGCTCTTCGATACGCTCCTCGACCGCGCAGTGTCCCGAGGAAGCATGACCGCAGACGAGGCGGCCAAGAATCGCGAGGGCCTCCACGAGTTCAAGGCCGGCATTACCAAGGAGCTGGACTACCGCCATGAAGCTGCGAATGCGGAGATGTTCAACTCGGCCTTCGCCAAGGAGCCCGGCTTCACCGGAACCAAGATTCGCTACGTCAACGATAAAGGTGACATCCTGATCATGGAGAAGGCCAAGGGAGTTCCTTTTGAGAAGCTCGGCTCTCTGTCTGCGGCAGACCAGGAAGCCGCCCAGATCGCCTACGTCCGCGCAATGGCCAAGCAGGTACGCAAGGGCGTCTATCATTCAGACCCCCATTCCGAGAATGTGTTCTGGGATCCCGTTGCTAAGAAGCTGCAGTTCATCGACATGGGCTCGGTTTCAAAGCTCACCGCACAGCAGAAGCTCGACCTCACCGAGCATATGATGGTGATGATGAGCAGGAACCCTGAGGTGATGGCGTCTTTCATGATCCGCTCTTCTTCCAAGGTAACCTCTTCCCTCCCCAAATCGGAGCTGCAGGCCCGACTGGCCGACGACCTCCGGTTGGTCTTTCAGGGCAACCCCACAGCCAAACCTTCGGAGCTGGGCATGAAGCTCCTGAAGGCCGGCGAGCAGCACGGAGTTTGGCGATCCCCGGAGCTGTTTGAGTTGGACCGGACCTTCGTCACAATGTCCAACATGGTCTCCGCAGACGTGAAGCAGCGAATTGTTCCGGAGCTGATGGCGCCGCTGATCCTGAGCATGGGCCAGACGGCGATCAGCTCGCCCGCGCTGGCGCGCGAGAGCATAACCAGCATCGCGCGGGCCATCCGGCAGAGCCCCAGCGACTTCGCCCGCACGATGCTCGAGATGGCCAAAGTAGACAGCGGCGAAGTCGCTCCCAAACTGGAGCCGGCCCTCCGCTCCGTACTGGAGGGCATGGTCTCCCCGATTTCCGTTACAGACAATGCCAGCTCACTGCGCAACCGGGCTCCGATCTCGGCCTAGCACCGAACCGGTTGAACCGCCTGCTGCGGCGGCGGATCCCTGCCTGCGACGGACAGACTCGGCCCTGCGCTGCTTAACTTACCGCCAGGTAAGCCTCCGCTGCTCGTTCCTCGTGTGCCCGTCTCGGCGACGGCCTCCACCGCCTCGCTTCGTCCGTTCAACCGGTTCGGTGCTCTAGCCCGGATAATTCATACCCGGTGCGCGGATGAAAAGGATTGCGGGCGGATCTCCTTGATCTAGCTTGGGTTTATTCAGGACTCAGGCCACATCAGAGAGGGACCGCCCGCATGACGGAGTGTACCCAGCTGAAGCTCG
>JBGTHI010000658.1:0-9945 GCA_041746295.1 Myxococcaceae bacterium | reverse complement strand
GTGACGATGACGCCAGCCGCCTCGAAGTAGACGGCTACCTCGCCGCCTTCGCCGCGAAACGACGCCGGAAACACGCCCGGCAGCAGCGCGGCGACCAGGCTGTACACGAACGCCACGCTCACGCCGAGGCCGATGAGCGTGAACATGTTGAGGCTTCGGTTCTTGAGCGACGCGACGAACCGCACGTAGAAGGGCCACGCCGACCAAAGGCACACGGGCGTCGCAAGCCCGAGCTCGACCAACGTCCGCGTTCGCATGGACAGGATCTGGGAAATCGGACGGCCGGGAAGGAGATCGCCCATGGCGATGACGACGAGCGGAACCGTGAACAGCGCCGCGAGCCAGAAACGCCGCGACATGTCGCGGAGGTCGGCGTTGTCTTCTTCCTGCCCGGTGCCGGCGCGCGGCTCAAGCGCCATCCCGCAGATCGGACAGGTGCCTGGTGCGTCCCGAGCGATCTCCGGGTGCATCGGGCATGTCCACTCGGCCTTGGCCGCCGGGCGAGGCGACACAGGTTCGAGTGCCATTCCACACTTCGGGCAGGAACCCGGCTGGTCGACTCGAACCTCCGGGTGCATCGGGCAGGTGTACGCACCGCTGCTCGCCGCCTTTGCCGACGGAGGCTCGTGTGGCTCGGCCGAGAGGAACTTGGACGGGTTGCTCGCGAAGCGGTCACGGCAGCGTGCGCTGCAGAAGACGACCTCGGACCCGTTCACGGCATAGCGATGCGAGCTCGTGAGCGGCACCTTCATGCCGCAAACGGGGTCGGTTCCCGTTGGCGCGCCGGGCTCTGGTCGACGCTCGTGATGTTCTGTCTGCTCGTGCATGAATCAGCTCCGTGCTCCTACGGGCTCTGCTCGCGGATGCGCCTGTACCGGCCGAACACCGCGACGAGCTCCTCGACCTTGCGCTTGCACTCCCGCTCGTCGCCGCTCCGGACGGCGTCGGTCACGCACGTCTGGACGTGAGACCGGAGAACGACCTCGCTGGCCTTGCCGATCGCCGCCTGCACGGCCGCAAGCTGGTGCATCAGGTCGATGCAGTAGCGGTCCTCATCGACCATGCGCTCGACCGCCTGCACTTGGCCGGCGATTCGGCGCAGCCGCGCACAGACGGCTTTCTTCGTCTCGGCGCCCATCATGGATGTGCTTCTCCCGGTAGATGACCTATCCCCCCATGGGGTATGCACGAAGCGAGCTGCCGTCAAGCCCACGAGGCCGAGAGATTGCGCTGATGGAGGACCAGGTCGCCAAGCTCCGGGCGTTGGGTTTTGTCGCCGAACGGATCCATTCTGGCCGCGAGCGCGTCGAGTCTCGGCAAGTGTGCCAGGCCTATCTCGGTGGCGCGCTCGACTTCCTCTTCATCGCCCCCGAGCGCTTGGGTGTTCCCGGCTTCGTGGAACTCCTGGCCAAGCGCCGGCCAGGCCTCATCGCCATTGACGAAGCGCACTGCATTTCGCAGTGGGGCCACGACTTCCGTCCCGACTATCGCCTCCTGGGTCAGCGGTTTCCGGAAGCCGACGTGCTCGATGGAATCTACCTCGCGTTGAGCGAAGAGAAGGTCCCGCGCGAGACGCTCCAGGCAAGGCTTAAGCTGGACTCGGATACCTTCGAAAAGGCACTCGAGAAACTCTGGGTCCACGGGGGCGCGGAGGTCACCCCGGACGAGAAAATTCGTCGAGGGCTTCCCGGTTGGAAAGCGTCCTACCTGGCGCAGCGGGAGCGAAAAGCAGACCAGCTTGCGCAGATGGCCCGCTTCGCGGAAGGCCATGGCTGCCGGATGCTCCAGATGGTCCACCACTTCGGCGATCGGGAGGACCCTGGGACCTCGTGTGGCCACTGCGACGAGCTGTTCCACCGCCTCGTTTCGTCCGATGCGGCCAGAAGAGACCGCGGTGCTCGGACCCTCATCGGCGCCCTACAGCAAGCCGACGGGCAGGGGATCGGAAGGCTCTGCAAGCTGTTTCTGGGAGAGACCCCGGCTTCTTACGACGCGATCTGTTTACGCTGCAGCCAGCTCCAGGTGGGAGCATCGAGGCTGACCACTCCGGCTCCAAAGAATACGAACAACAGAAACTCCAGCGCATAGAGCGGTTCATCCAGCTCGACGAATTCGGACAGACTGCCCACCGACGCGAGCTTCACCGTGAAGGTGGCCACCGCCATGTTGAAGGCGAGCGCCAGAGCAGAGGGTCGAGTCAGCAGGCCAAGCATCAGCAGAGCACCGGCAATCAGCTCGGTATAGCTGGAGAGGGCTGCGTTGAAGGCCGGCCAGGGGATTCCCCACTCGGCAAAGCGCTCGGTCATTCCGGCCAGGTTATGCACCTTCCCCCAGCCCAACTCGGCAAACAGGAACCCCACATACAACCGCAGCAGCAGCAGGGGGGAGCCAACCGGTGCGCGTCAGCAGAGACAGCGGCGTTGAAAGTTTCATCGGGATATCCACCCTTCGCTTAACCAACTTGAGATTGCACCGAAAGCCGCGACGGCGGGCTCCGGCTGGTCGCTGAAGGCTTCGCAGATCGTGGCCAGGGGGCGCACCCGCCAGCAGACTATCGAGCGCCAGCGCCTCGTTCCGGTTCACCGCGACGTGAAAAACGTCGAATCCTTTTCGCCAGACGACCGCGCAATTGTCGCCGAGCTTTGGAGCGCCGACATCGGCGGGGCGACCCTCTTCGAGCGCGCGCCAAAGGGGAAGGATGTCGTGGTCCAGCCGCAGCAGTTGCCAAGCCGAAATTGGCTCGAGTTTCATCTCCGCCAGCTCGTCGGGTGGAAGCGCCGCCAGGGCTTGGGAGTCCATCACCGGTGCATCCAGGGCTTCGAACACCTCGGCCCGTGCCCACTCGAGTGAAGCCAGGTCGGCCAGGTCGCTCCGAAGCAGTTGCGAGCGGCGAAGAAAGTCCGGCAGCTCTCTTCCCAACTTCGAGAGTGAAGGGTGCCGAGAAGGATGGGACTGGAGATAGTCACGGGCTGTCGATTCAAAAGGGTCTTCGCCCATCAGCGCCCACAGCTTGGGAAAGTCCTCACGAAGAGTCTCGAGCTGACGCCAGATAAACATCTCAGCGTAAATGCCGATCCGCTCGGATGCGGCGAGCTCCGCCGTCCCGTTCAAAAACGACGATGGGTCTTGTGCGGGAGAGCCGGTGGCCGCGCTCCAGAAAAGTGCCTGCGTGTTGGCGAGACTCATGCGCTCACCCGCACAGGCTCACTAAAGACACGCTCGAGCTCCGCCGCCTTCTGGCTTTCCGCCACCAGGACATCCAGCTCCGGAATCCGGTCATCCCATTCGATCAGGGTCGAGACTTTCCCGAACAGCGACAAAGCGGTCTGGTACAGCCTCCACACCGAATCGGGTGCGGGCCCATCGTGCGAGTCCAGTAGATAGGTCCCCTGGTCGGAGTGGCCGGCCAGGTGAATCTGACCGATTCGGGAAGGAGGCAGTCCTCGGAGGTAGGCCTCCGGCTCAAAGCCGTGGTTTCGCCCGCTGACGTAGACATTGTTGACGTCGAGCAGGATTCCGCAATCGGCTCGTTCTGCCACCTGAGACAAGAACTCCCATTCGGTCATCTCCGATTCTCGAAAGGCAACGTAGGACGAGACGTTCTCGAGCAAAATCTGCCACCCCAACCGTTCTTGCACCTGGATGACACGGGCAACGACATGCCGCAGCGCCTCTTCGGTGTAGGGCAGCGGCCAAAGGTCGTGGACGTACCGTCCGCCGTGGCTTCCCCAACAGAGGTGGTCCGAAACGATTGCCGGCTGCACGCGGCGGATGAGCCGTTTGAGCTGACGAAGGTACCCGTCATCGAGCGGGTCAACCGAGCCGATCGAGAGCGAGACGCCGTGCAACGCCACCGGAACCTCCTGGCGCACCTTTTCCAGAACCGCCACCGGTCGGCCGCCGATCGCCATGAAGTTTTCGCTGACCGCCTCGACCCAATCCACGGGAGCGGGGCCGGACAGAAAGTCGCCATAGTGCTTGGGTCGAAGCCCGACACCGTGACCGAGAAAAGGGGAGTGAAAGGCCATGGGGTGACATGGGGCCGACGGTGTCGCCGGCCCCATCCGTTGTCCTAGTGAGCGGATTCCATCACCGAGCCACCTTTGTCGGTGCAGGCCTTCTCCGATGCGGTGCTCATGAAGCCTTGGCCCTTGCAGGCGTTCTGACCTTTGCAGTCGTTCTTGGCGCTCTTACAGCTTCCCTTGCCCTTACAGTCGTTGACGCCGTTGCACTTCACTGAGGCAGAGCCCGCCTTGTCGGCCTTGCCACCCGCATAGACGGTACCCGCGGCGAACATCGCTGCCATGGCGCCGGCGATCGCTGCACCCTTCATCGAAACGTTCTTCATCTGTTCTTCTCCGTGTCGTTGCTGCGTTGTCGGTTGGCGTCGCCAGTGCCCTGGGTGCGCTGGGCGACGGCCTCCCGACCTACAGTCTCGACAGCGACCGAAGCGTTACAGACGATCTGTTTTTATGAAGACCGGAGCGTGATCAGGCGAGGAAGCGAGGCTCCCGCCACGAGTGCGAGCAGCACCGCGCCGACATGGAGGGGCAGAATATGCGAGGCCTCATGCGACATCGGACAGGTACGGTTTAGCACCAGCATTCCGATGAATGACCCGAAGGTGGCGACCGCCGCGAGCCTTCCCG
Source organism: Myxococcaceae bacterium (assembly GCA_041746295.1). Classification (GTDB taxonomy): domain Bacteria; phylum Myxococcota; class Myxococcia; order Myxococcales; family Myxococcaceae; genus JBGTHI01. The sequence goes on along the minus strand of JBGTHI010000658.1, from coordinate 5,296 downwards.
AGGACAAACTGCCCTTGCGCGCAAGCAACAGAACCGCGACCGCGGGCGTGAGCCCCGCGGCCAGCTCAATTATCGGACAGGGGAGATGCCACCCGAGAAAGGGTCCCCAGGTTCGAATCTGCATTCCGCCCAGAATCAGCGAAAGCAGCGCGAGCGCTCCGCTGATGAGCCACCCACCGATAGCAGCCATGGGACGGCGCACGGCCGTGCGGGCAGGAGGCCAGGCGGCCCGAAAGCTTTGGAGCAATGCCTCATTGGCGGGTGCAGAAGGGGGCAGAGGCGGCAGACGGCCCAGGAGCGCCACGGTGGACTTCATCTGAGCCAGCTCAGCGCGGCAATTTTGGCAGATCGCCAGATGCAGCCCGTAGGCCGCGCGCTCTCTCCAACTGAGCCGCCCTTCCATGAAGTCCACGGCGCCCGCGGAGATTTCTTTGCACCTGGTCATCGGCTACGTTCCGGACATGTAGGTGTCCAAGCGACTTCGGACCGCCAAGCGAGCGCGGTGAAGCAGGACCCGTTGGTTGGTCTCGGTAACCCCCAAGACGTTACAGGCCTCCTCGGAAGACAGCCCCTCGATGTCGCGAAGGGTGATCACCAACCGCTGTTTTGTAGGGAGCGCTTCCACCGCGCTTTCGATAACCCGCATCGCTTCTGCTTGCAGCAGCAGCTTTTCGGGGGATTCGCTGCCCCAGGCCGAGGGCGCAGGGCTCCAGTGGCCGTCGTCGGTGAAGCGGGACGCCTCGGGCTCCATTTCGAGCTCGACGTACCGCCCCTCGCGCGTGCCTCGAGTCTTGGCGCGGTTGGCCACGATGCGGAAGAGCCAGGTCTTCAAAGAGCATCGTCCTTGGAACTCGCCCAGCGCACCGACGACTGCCAGCCACGCCTCCTGAACCACCTCTTCGGCCACCGCGGCGCTGGAAACGTAGAGCCGAGCCAAGCGGAGGAGGGAGGGTCCCTGCTGCTCGACCAGCCGTCGGAACGCGGCTTCGTCTCCCGCTCGAAGCTGAGCGACCCACTTGAGATCCGCGCGTCCCGCGGGTTGGGTTTGGGGAAGGTCAGAGCTCGTCATCGAAATGGGTCGCTGGCGTATCGCGACCCCGGGCAGCAAGCCAGTTGCAATCGCTCACTCTGCCCCGTTTCGAAAGGGGCGATGGAGCATCATTCCTACCCCCATCGACAGGACGAACAGCACGGGGGGAAGAAATCCAGATGAGAGGGAGACGAGAGCGGGACCTGGGCAATATCCGGACAACCCCCAGCCAATGCCGAAAAGCCCGGTACCCACCACCAGCGGGAGGTCCGGTCGACCGATGCGCTCGACTGAGAACCCTGGCGTAAGCAGGGGCTTCGTCATTCGAGAGCGAATCACTCGCCGGGCCGGAGCGTAAACCGCCAGCGCTCCGCCCATTACCCAAAGTAGGCTGGGGTTCCAGGCGCCAGCGATGTCCAGAAACCCGTGGATGTTTTCTGGGTCGGTCATGCCACCCAGGCCCAGCCCCAACGCGAAGAGCAGGCCGGCGAGGGCGGCGGTCATCGAAATCCTCCCATCAAATGGCGGGTGACGAATACGGTGGCCGCTCCGGTGAGAATGAAGACCGAGGTACCCACCAGCGAGCGGACCGACCCGCGGCCGACTCCACAGATTCCGTGTCCACTGGTGCAGCCGTTTCCCGGCCGGGCTCCAAAGCCCACCAAAAGTCCGGCCAGGAGGGTTAAGCCGATGGGGAGACCGACCGGAACGCCAAAGCTCCCCGGGAAGAAGACTCGGAGGAGAAGCCCCCCGGCCACCAGTCCTAGAAGAAAGGCGATACGCCACCCCCTGTCACCCCGTGCTCCATTCAGGAGGCCGCCCGCGATGCCGCTGATTCCGGCGATACGTCCCTCGAGCAGGAGCAACAGCGCCGCAGAGCCGCCAATCAGCCCGCCGCCCAGCAGGGCACGAGCGTAACGGAGGTGGGCCACCGTCTGTAGAAGCAGCTCCCGGTTCTTGAAGAGAATGAAAACCCCCATCACCAGAAGAAACAGTGCGAACCCCTTCTTCAGAGCGACCGAGGAGACGCGGTGTGAAAGGGCGCTACCGATTGCCATTCCGGTGACCGAAAGGATGCAGAAGAGCGTCAAGAAGCCCCACCGGATCTCCACCTGGCCCCAGTAGCCCAGAAATCCAACCAGTGAGTTGAGGGCGATCACCAAGAGGCTGGTCCCGATTGCCCGCTTGATCGGGAGCCCGGTCAACAGGGTGAGAGCGGGAACGATCAAGAAACCGCCGCCGACTCCCGCCACCCCGGGCAAGAGACCCACCCCCAGCGCCGCCGCGGTCAGCGGGGCCAGGGCGGCTGTTTTATGCTCGTCCGATGAGATGGGAATGGGCTGTGAGGTCCGGAGCATTGAGACAGCCGCTGTCAACATCACCCCAGCAACGAGCGACAGCTGAACCGCGCCGGAAAGAAAAACGGAGAGTCGCGCGCCGGCGTAGGTGCCCACGCCTCCGATTCCACCAAACAGGAGGGCGGTGCGGAGATCGAGGTTCCCTCGTTTTAGGTGAGACCCGGCGCCCGCAAGGCTGGTCGCGCCGACGATCGCCAAGCCCATCGCGATCGCCTCTTTTGCGCCCAAACCCACCGCATAGACGAGCACCGGGATGGTCAGAATTGAGCCGCCCCCGCCAAGCAGTCCCAGGGAAAGGCCAATCAGCACCGCGAGGGGATACGCCACGAGCGGCACTAGGTGCCCTCGGCTTTTACCGCCAGTATCCCACCGGTGAGGTTGCTAACCACCCTGAACCTCGGGCGGCGCCTGTCCGCAAGCGCGATTGGCCGGAACGGCGAGATCGATCTTCTTGGGCTTCGGAAGGTCGAGCGCCTTCATCAACTCGATGAACGTCTGGCGGTCCTTGCCAGCGATTCGAGGATTGTGCCGCTTCTCCTCGCCGATCGTCGACATCGTCTGACCACGGTAATCATGCGCCGGGTAGACTCGCGTCTCGTCCGGGAGTGCGAAGAGCACTCGGGTGATCGAGTCGTACAGCCGTCCGGCATCGCCATTCTGGAAGTCGGTTCGACCCGTTCCCCGAATCAGCAGCGCATCCCCGGTGAAGACCCGTTCCCCCAGCAGGTAGCTCAGGCTTTCATCGGTGTGACCCGGGGTGGAGAGTGCTTTGAAGGTGAGTGCGCCTACCGCGATCTCCTGTTCGTGTTCGACCTTTCTATTGGCGCAGGAGGCTCCGCCTTTGCTCGCGACCACCTGTGCTCCGGTCTTATCGCGGAGCGTTCCCCCTCCGGTGATGTGATCGGCGTGAACGTGGGTCTCCAAGACGTGGGTCAGCTTGAGGTCGAGCTCGGAGATGAGCTGCAGGTCCCGGGAGACCTGCTCGAGGACGGGATCGATCAGAACCGCGCTGTGACTCTCCGGGTCTCCCAGGAGATAGGTATAGGTCGACGACTCGGCGTCATAGAGTTGGCGAAAGATCATGTGAGTTCGAGCAGGGTTTTCCACTCAAGCGCCATGGGGTGCAGCCGCGTCCAGGGCAGCCGGGTCTTGACGGTAGAACTCGTGGAGCAACTCGTAGAGGCTGGGGTGATGTCGCTTCATGGAAGTCGGTTGATCGAAGAATTGCTCCGTCGCGACGGCGAAGAACTCCGCCTCGTTGACCGCGCCGTAGACGTCCAGGAAGGAAGGTACACCCCCCTTCGCCATCTCTTGTAACTTTAGAAACTCCTCCGAGCACACGATGCGCCAACGTTTCCGCTGTGCCTCGCTCTCGAGGGGAGGGGTGCCATCGGCTCTCCCGGTCAGCATGTCGAGCTTGTGGGCGAACTCATGATAGACGACGTTGTGACTACGCTCCGGATGTCGCGCGTTGCGGAGCACCGAGTCCCAGATAAGGATGACGGGGCCTCGGAGTTGGGCCTCTCCCAGGATGGCGGTCGGCCCGCGCGCGACCTCGCCGGGGATCTCGAAGAAGCTCGGTTTGCGTTCCGGCACGATGACGGTCGAGGGGTACACCAGAATGCTGTCCACTTCTCGATACAGGTCGTTTGGGAGCGCCAACACGAGCATGCAGGCTTGCGCGGCGATGGTGACGCGAATTTCATCGGTTATCTCGAGACCCGCACAGCCTTCCCACTTCTTTTCCGCGACGAACACCTGAATAAGTGCATGGAGTTCCTCGAGGCTGCTGGGCTGCAAACGCCGAACGTGAGCGACATTTTGGTCAAGCAGCTTTCGCCACTCGACCGGGAAGGGTGACTCCAGCAAGGCCTTGCGACGGTGATCTCTGATCCAATGCCACACCGTGAGCACTTGACCCGAAGCGGTCTATCGACACAAGCGCGACAATCGAGCGACCGATGCTCGAGGTGGTGGCAAATCCACCCAGAGCACCTACTGTGGGCAGGAGGTTCCCCTTGAAAACCCACGCCGGTGCCGGACTGCTGCTGCTCTCGCTGGCTGCATGCGGGCATGTCGTCAAGGAACGCGGACATGATCAGGTGGCTGCGCTGGTCGAGGCGCGTTCCGGACAAACGACCGGCTGGGAGCGGGGCACGCCCGATGACCGGCAGGTGGTGGAGCGGGTACAGACGCTCTTGAAGGAAGGGCTCGACCGCAACCGGGCAGTACAGATTGCCTTGGTCAACAGCCCCGCGCTGCAGGGTATCTACGAAGAGCTCGGGGTCTCTCAGGCGGATCTCGTGCAGGCAGGTCTTCTGTCCAATCCGGTGCTTGGCACCAGCTTGGCCTTCCCGGTGCTGAACGGTCGCCCGGAATACGAAGGCTCCCTGATTGGCAGCCTTCTGGAAGTCCTGATGCTTCCTTCGAGGAAGCGCATCGCTGGGCAGCAGTTCGAGGCGGACATTCTACGGGTGGCGCACCAGGCGCTGCAGCTGGTTGCGGAGGTGAGCCGGGCGGTCGCCGAACAGCAAGCGGCGGTTCAGCTGGTGAATCTTCGCCGGTCCGTGGTCGAAGCCGCCGCAGCCGGTGCCTCACTGGCTGAGCGGCAATTCGAGGCGGGAAACATCACCGAACTGGCGCTCGCCTCGCAGCAGGCAAACCTGGGTCAGGCCCAATTGGACTTAGCGCGCGAGGAGCTCGAGTTGCTCAAGCATCGCGAATCTCTCAACCGTCTCTTGGGGCTATGGGGAACCCAGACCGGGTGGGAGCTCAAGGGGGGGCTGCCGGAAGTGCCGCCCATGCAGTCCTCGTTGGAAAACCTGGAAGCGCGTGCTATCCGGGACCGGCTCGACATTGCCGCCGCGCGGAAGCGCGCCCTGTTGATGGCCAATGCGATTGCCTTGGC
>JBGTHI010000657.1:0-1898 GCA_041746295.1 Myxococcaceae bacterium | reverse complement strand
CCCCCGGTACATGACTTGGCCGGAGGTGATCAGTTGGTCGAGCCTGTCCCGGTCGACGTTGCGGCGGGAGATCGCGGCATCACGATTTCCCGCCCCCGAGACGCTCAGCCCTGGCAGGGAAGCCTTTCGCGTCGACAAGCTGCGCGAATGGCAAGAAGGCCGGCGCGATTGGCCCGATCAGGCCTCAGCAGCCTCCACCCGCGCCGTCTCGTCGTAGAAGACGCCCCGCAGGTGGGCATCCCAACGCAGCCCAGCCGCCCACTTTTCCTCGTCGTAGTCATAGAGGTTGTAGTGGACGGTCTCGATGCTCCCGTCAGTGTGGTTGACCAGGCGCTGCCTGATTTCCTGCGGGATGCGAAGACGGGCCAGGGAGGTCAAGAACGTCGTCCGAAAGTTCCGGGCGACGAAGGGGAAGCCCACCTGAGCCGCGACCTGGGCACAGAACGCCTGAATGCTCTCTGCATGCAGCGGCTGGCCCTGCAGGCGATCGCTGGCGAAGACAAACAGCCGTCCGGCGGTCAGCCTCTCGACGCGCGGCAGCACATACTCGCTCCACAGCGGAACCAGAGGCACCCGGTGATCGTGTCCGTTCTTGGTATACCGCCGCCGCCCGATGAACCCTGGCAGGTTCCACCACTGGGCGGCCTCGAGATCCTGGCGGCGCATGCCGATGGTTTCGGTAGTGCGTTGTCCCAACAAGAGCCGCGAAAGCACTACCAAGGCCAACAAGTCTCTAGATGTGGATCGCCCGCTGCGCTGGGGAGCCCGCTGGCCGGAGGTCGGGTTATCGGCGATCTCCAGGAGCGCGAACCACAGCTCTCGCAACTGGTCGTCCGTCAGGCACCTGCGCTGCGGCGGCTCTGTCCGCTTCGGGTAGGGGAAGCGCCGGACCGGGTTGAACTCGACGATCTCTCGTCCCTCGGCCCAGGTGAAGACGGCGGAGATCATGTTCAGCAGGTTGCCAGCACTCACGGGATGGCCGCCGGACACCAGCCGCTCGATGGCTAGATGAAGATGTCGTTTGCGCACCTCGCCGGCCGGCATCGATCCGATGATGGGAAGCGCGTCCTTGCGGATCTTGCACAGGATCTCGGGCCAGGTCACGAGATTCTCGCGAGCATGCCGCTCCATGTAGAGATCGAAGAGCTCGGCGAAGGTCATCGCCTGGGCCTCGGGAGCCTCGGGCTGAGGCACCCGGAGCGCCTTCGGGTCCCGACCCGAGCTGGCAGCATTGAGGTCCTGCCGAGCTTCCTCGCGAGCCTGAGCGATCGAGACGCGGGGGAAGGGCCCGATCGTCCGGCGGTCCTGCTTCGTCTGCCCCTTGAGCCTGTAGATCACCGAGAACGAGCCGTGCCCCTTCAGGCTCTTTCGGAACCGAAGCCCCGGGACCACAGTGTCACTCCACTCCTGCCTGTCCTTCCCTTCGGGAACGCGGAGACCGCGCAGGGTCCGATCCTCAAACTTGATGTTGTAGCTCACAGGCGTAAGTATAGCATATGAGGGTCACGCGGGGGTCACACACGTCGACGCTAACTGGCCGCAAGTGGCCATATATGACAACGCCTGAAACGCTTGCCCCTCTAGCGCGGCACTGATGAGCTACCCTGAACACCGCTGACGTATATAATGGGGGTTGGGGAGCAAAGCAAAGGCAGAAGACAGGAGAAGGATCTTTCTTGCTGTTCACCCCTCTCCCGCTCGCGGGCCCGGGAATGGGATCAACCGGCCGGGGGTGAGGGCTTCCCCTACCGTTCCGGGTGCTGGTGCTCGCTCGCCATCCCGCGGGGAAAGAACCAGGCGATGGCAAAGGTGGCGACCGCGATGAGGGCCGTCACCAGGAAGACGCCCTGCAGGCCGTAGAGCAGGGTCGACGAGAGATGGGCGAGGGTCTCGGAGCT